>JAHEAM010000036.1 GCA_024642765.1 Planctomycetaceae bacterium | reverse complement strand
GAGCTTGGAAAAAGTCATTTATTTCCAAGACTATGTTGTGATCGATCCTGGGACGACCGACCTCGAGCGACAGCAACTGCTTTCGGAAGACGAATACCGCGCCAAACGTACTGAGTTCGGTGACAATAGCTTCAAAGCGGCGATGGGTGCTGAAGCTGTCCGTGAATTGCTCGCCAGCTTGGATCTTGTCAAATTAAGCGAGGATCTCCGCGCTGAAATGGCGACGACGAATTCGAAACAGAAGCGCAAGGACTTTACGAATCGATTGAAAATCGTTGAATCGATTCGTGATAGCGAAAATAAGCCCGAGTGGATGGTGTTGGATGTTATTCCCGTCATTCCTCCGGACCTGCGTCCGTTGGTTTTGTTGGAGTCAGGTAACTTCGCGACGAGCGATTTGAATGACCTGTATCGACGGATTATCAACCGCAACAATCGTTTGCGAAAATTGGTAGACCTAAATGCACCTGAGGTCATTATCCGCAACGAAAAACGAATGTTGCAGCAATCGGTCGATGCGTTGTTCGACAACAACCGCTGCAAACGTCCCGTTTTGGGCAGTAGCAATCGTCCACTGAAGTCCTTGACCGATATGATCAAGGGCAAGCAGGGACGTTTCCGTCAAAACCTTTTGGGTAAGCGAGTGGACTACTCCGCGCGGAGCGTGATTGTGGTCGGTCCACGCCTGCGGCTCCATCAATGCGGGTTGCCGAAGAAGATCGCGTTAGAGCTTTACCAACCGTTTATCATTCGCAAGTTGAAAGAGTTGGGGCACGCCGACACGATCAAAAGTGCGAAAAAAATGCTGGAGCGCAAGGACGAAGAGGTGTGGGATATCCTTGAACAGGTTATTCAAAATCACCCCGTGATGCTCAATCGCGCCCCGACGCTTCACAGGATGGGTATTCAGGCCTTCGAGCCAGTATTGGTCGAGGGCAATGCGATTCACTTGCATCCGCTAGTTTGCAAGGGCTTTAATGCCGACTTCGACGGTGACCAAATGGCGGTTCACCTTCCGCTGTCCATTGAGGCACAGGTGGAAGCTCATACGTTGATGATGTCCACAAATAATATTTTTGCGCCGTCCAACGGTAAGCCGATTATGAGTCCGTCGCAGGACACTGTGATGGGTTGTTACTACATCACGCTCGTGCTGCCTGGGCAGCGTGGCGAAGGTATGGTGTTCTCGTCGTTCGAAGAAGCCGAGATGGCGTATTCGCAAAGCGTTATTACTTTACACGCGAAGATTCAAATTCGTCTGCCTGGCGGTCGAGTCGAACGACGCGAAGAAGAAGAGCGACTCAACACCAAAATCGTGACCACCAGTTACGGGCGGATTCTCTTCAACTCGATCTTGCCCAAAGGCATGGACTTTTACAATCACGGTATGAAGAGCGGTGATTTGTCATCCGTTATTTCTGATTGTTATCAATTGCTCGGTCGACGTGCGACGATCAATTTGTTGGATGATATGAATCGACTTGGATTCCGCGAAAGTTTCCGTTCGGGACTTTCGTTTGCAACGGACGACCTCGTGACGCCAGACAGCAAAGAGCAAAGTGTTGCTCAAGCGGAAAAAGAAGTCTTGAAGTTCCGTAAACATTACGAGCGTGGAGTGATCACCGAGCAAGAACGTTACAACAAAGTTCTTGAAACTTGGACGCACGCTCGTGAAGAAATTACGAAGAACATGATGGAGGCCATGAAGCAAGACGATCGCGGTGGCACCGGCTACGTCAACCCTGTTTTCCTAATGGCCAACTCCGGTGCCCGTGGTGGTGTCGAACAGATTCGTCAACTCGCAGGTATGCGGGGTTTGATGGCCAAGCCAACCGGCGAAATCATCGAGGCGCCGATCAAAGCTAATTTCCGCGAAGGATTGACGGTACTCGAATATTTCAGTTCGACGCACGGTGCACGGAAGGGCTTGGCCGATACCGCGCTCAAGACCGCCGACTCCGGTTACTTGACTCGAAAACTGGCCGACGTGGCACAAAACGTTGTGATCACGGCCGCCGATTGCGGGACAACTCGCTCGGTGACGAAGGGCGTGATTTACCGCGGCGAACAAGTCGAAGTTCGCTTGGCAACGGCGATCAATGGTCGTGTCTCGCGTCAGAATATTGTGAATCCCGTGACTGACGAAGTCGTGGTTCGCGAAAATGAAATGATCACTCAAGAAATCGCCCGCAAAATCGAGGAAATGGGCTTGGAAAAAATCCAAGTTCGCAGCCCGTTAACTTGTGATGCTTCTTTGGGTGTTTGTCAGTGCTGTTATGGCATGGACATGTCAACTGGCGATATGGTCGAAGAAGGCATGGCGGTCGGCATCATCGCTGCTCAAAGTATCGGGGAACCGGGTACCCAGCTGACAATGCGGACGTTCCACTTCGGTGGTGTTGCTGGAACAACTGCTGAAGAAAGTGAGAAACGCTGCAAGAAAGCTGGTTTCGTGCGTTTGACGCGGATGAAATACGTGACCAACGACAAAGGCAGTACGGTTGTTCTCAATCGAACCGGTGAAATCACAATCATGGACGCACGTGGTCGTGAGTTGGAGGTTCACAAAGTTCCAGCTGGTGCTGTCCTACTGGTCAAAGACGATCAGGAAGTTACCGTTGATGCTGTTTTGTGCCAATGGAACCCACATGCTATTCCCGTTCTGTCGGAAGTTGCCGGTAAGGTTCGTTATGAAGACGTGGTCGAAGGCGAAACGATGCGTGAAGAACGTGACGTTAGCGGCACGATTCGTCGGCAAATCATGGACTTCCGCGGCGACTTGCATCCGCAAATCGTGATCGAAGACGAAGACGGCAAGACGCTCGACGTTTACTACTTGCCTGAGCGAGCTCACATTACGATTGCCGAAGGCACAAAGATTTCAGCCGGTTCTACTATCGCTGAAACGCCACGCGAAGCGTCGGGCGTCAGCGACATTACCGGTGGTTTGCCGCGGGTGACTGAGATCTTCGAAGCACGCAAGCCAAAAGATCCTGCGGTCCTTTCGGAGATCGATGGTGTTGTGGAAATTCTCAACGAGAAAAAACGCAACAAACGTACGATCATTGTTCGCAATGATGAATCTGGGATTGAGCGTGAACATTTGGTGCCACCGGGCAAGCGATTCCGAGTCCACTCCGGCGACCATATCAAGGCTGGCGCTCAGCTCATCGATGGGCCTTTGGTTCCGCACGACATTCTCGATGTCTCTGGTGAAGAAGCTGTTCAACAATACCTGCTCCATGAAGTTCAAAGCGTTTACCGTAGTCAACGCGTTGAAATCAACGACAAACATATCGAAGTAATCGTGGCTCGAATGTTGCGAAAAGTAAAAGTTGAAAGCTCGGGCGATACGTCGTTGCTTAGTGGAATGGTTCTCGACCGATTTGACTTGCGTCGTATCAATCAAGAACTGGAGAAATGTCTCAAGATTTCCGATCCAGGAGACAGTAGCTTTGAAAAAGGCAGCGTCGTTCTGCGAGAGAATGTCGAAGAGGAAAATGCCAAGATCGAAGCATTGGCTGGAAAACCTGCGAAGGGTACGAAGCCTAAGCCAGCGACCAGTAAGCCACAATTGCTTGGTATTACCAAAGCGTCCGTACAAAGCTCGAGCTTTATTTCGGCGGCCAGTTTCCAAGAGACAACAAAAGTTCTCACTGAGGCGGCACTGGCAGGTAAAGTCGATAACTTAGTTGGCTTGAAAGAAAACGTAATCCTTGGGCATTTGATTCCGGCGGGTACTGGCTTCCGAACTTTCCAAGATGCGGAGGTTCAATACAACCTCGAAGCAATGCGCGAGATGTCAGAAGCACCGAGCCAGTCATTGGAAGCAAGTTTTCCATTGCTGGAATCGGCATCCCCAAGCAATCATTCAACTAACGATTTTGGTGCAAACAAAGTCCTGCAGCTGTTCAACGACGATGCGGGGCCCGAGCAAGATTCGCACTCGGCAAAAGAGGGTATTGGCTTCTTGTCAGATTCCAACACGCTCACGGGTTCTGCTTTGGACGTCGCCGCTGGTACTGCCGTGATTGGGAAAAAAGTTGTCGCGGATGATTTGACTTTGGTTGAAGGCATTGGGCCGAAAATTGCAGAGTTGATTCAATCAAAGGGCATTGCAACTTGGAATGATCTTTCGCAAACCGAGGTAGGAACGTTGAGGACGATTTTGGATGAGGCGGGTCCTAGCTTTCAAGTTCACGATCCAGGGACTTGGCCAGAACAAGCTGCATTACTTTCAATGGGGCGATGGGTGGAATTCAAGGACTTGACCGATCGCTTAGACGGTGGAGTTTGGACCCATGGCGGGAAGGCTGAATTGGATTTGGATGCAGCTTCCGAAGTGATCGGCAAAACAGTAACAATGGACGACTTGACCTTGGTCGAAGGAATTGGGCCGAAAATCGCAGAATTGATGGGTGAAGGCGGAATTTCGACTTGGGCCGCGTTGGCCAAAGCCGATCCGGACGCCATCAAGGCAATCTTGGATGCCGCGGGACCTCAATTCCAAGTTCATGATCCAGGGACATGGCCGCAACAGGCTGGCCTGTTAGTTTCTGGGAAATGGGCCGAATTCAAGCAGTTAACCGACCTGCTCGATGGCGGCGTGATGCCAAGCTAAATATTCGATCCGTGGGGGTTCCGGTCATTTTCACTGGAATCCCCATGCGATTGTCGGTTGACGAATTGTGGAAAAACGTTATTTTATCATGTTTCCATGCGGATACCTTTTAATCAAAAACTCCTGTTAGGACGCGTTTTGGTTGGGTTGAGGTTGTTAACATCATTGCGAACCCAAAATACCAATAGAATACGAACGAAAAAATGCCAACGATTAACCAATTGATCCGCAAAAAACGTCGCCCCCAAAAGCGATTTTCGAAATCTCCCGTTTTGGAACGCTCGCCTTTTAAACAAGGTGTTTGTTTGCAAGTTCGAACGATGACGCCAAAGAAGCCTAATTCTGCGTTGCGGAAGATTTCCCGCGTAAGACTTTCGAACGGAAAAGAAGTTACCGTTTATATTCCTGGCGAAGGTCATAATTTGCAGGAACACTCGATTGTTCTTGTGCGCGGTGGTCGTGTTCGCGACTTGCCCGGTGTTCGTTATCACGTTGTCCGCGGAACGCAAGATACGTTGGGTGTTGAAAAACGACGACAGGCGCGAAGTAAATATGGTACGAAGAAGCCGTAAGCAAGAACGCCGTTTGATATTTGAGTTTGACAGTTGATCATTGAACAAATCTGAATTGAATTTTGTAAAGAGTTAGTAATCTATGGGTCGTATCACCGCCAGTCGTACACAAATCGTCGCCGATCCGAAATACGGTTCGATGCTTGCCAGTAAGTTCATTAATTGTTTGATGTGGGATGGCAAAAAAAGTGTCGCTCAAAGAGTTTTTTATGATGCTCTTGAAGAGATTGCTAAGAAAATTCCAGATGTCTCTCCGATCGAAGTTTTTGAGCAAGCTGTTGAGAATGTTAAGCCCCAAATTGAGGTTCGTTCGAAACGAGTCGGTGGTGCTTCGTATCAAGTTCCGATGCAAGTCAATCGGCAACGACAACAATCGTTGGCGATCCGCTGGATTTTGATTGCGATTCGTGACAAGAAAGGTCGTCCAACCGCCTTAAAGTTGGCTGACGAAATTGCTGCCGCTTACAATCGCGAAGGCGCTGCCGTTACGAAACGCGAAAACACGCATAAGATGGCCGATGCAAACAAGGCCTTCGCCCACTTTGCTTGGTAATCATTCGGACTGTCAAAACCGTTTGGATCGCGGCAAAATCATTTGCGTTTTTGCCGCAACTAGAACGGTTTTTTTATGCGCTGCCCACACTTGAAGAATGTCGTCACTTTGGATTCTATTGTTGGTTTCTCCGAATTGTTGAAGTCGTGTTTGTATTCCGCGATCTGACAAGCGGCCAAAGTTGTTGTTGTCTGAAATTGATTCGTGAATTGCCATGTCTAGAAAAATAGAGAACATTCGAAACATTGGGATCATTGCACATATCGATGCCGGCAAAACGACGGTTACCGAACGGATGTTGTTCTTGAGCGGTTCCAAACATCGAGTTGGAATGGTCGACAAGGGAACCACAACGACTGACGACGACGAAGAAGAGCAAAACCGCGGCATCACCATTTATGCTGCTTGCGTTACGTTCGATTGGAAGGACATTCACGTCAACTTGTTGGATACGCCCGGCCACGTTGATTTCACGGCTGAAGTCGAACGAAGCCTCCGCGTATTGGACGGTGCGGTTGTTGTGTTTAGTGCGCGCGAAGGTGTCGAGGCTCAGTCCGAAACCGTTTGGCGTCAAGCCGACAAGTATCGCGTTCCGCGGGTTGCCTTTATTAATAAACTCGATCGCGAGGGAGCAGAGTTTGAGCGTGTTGTGAAGGAAATCAAAACGCGTTTAAGAGCCAATCCAGTCGTCATTCAAATTCCAGTCGGGCAGGGCCCCGCTCACGTCAACGATCCGTTTCGGGGTGTTATTGACTTGATCAAAATGAAATTCGTTGTTTATTCGGACGAAGGCAGGACGATCAAAGAATCGCCCATTCCTGACGAGCTGACGGACGAGGCAGAGTATCATCGCAGCCAAATGCTCGAGCAACTCTATGAGCACAGCGACGAGATGATGGAGTTGGCGATGAGCGAACAGCCGATCAGTAACGAGATGATACGCGCGACACTGCGAGCGGCGACGCTTTCCGGTGACATTCAGCCACTCGTATGCGGATCGGCATTGCATGGGGTTGGCGTTCAATCCGTGTTGGATTCTGTGAAGTACTACTTGCCATCACCGCTCGATCGTCCGCCAGTCGAAGGAGTAGACCCAACAAAAAAAGACAAAAAGGAATTGCGAAAGCCTGACCCTAAAGAGCCTTTCTGCGGACTTGTGTTCAAAATCCTTCCGGCCAAAACTGGCGATTTTTATTGGGTACGCGTTTACTCCGGAACGTTGACTGCGAACAGTCGCGTCAACTGCCCAAGTCAAGATAAAAAAGAAAACATCGCGCAGTTATGGCAAATTCATGCCTCGAAGAAAAACCGAGACGGCCAAATTGACTCCATTGGAACAGGAGAAATCGTCGGAGTTATTGGCCCGCGTTACGCGGTGACTGGCGACACGCTTTGCGACACCAAGGCCCCTATTGAACTCGAACATATTAAGTTTCCAGAAACCGTTATCGAGATGGCGATCGAACCGGAAACGACAGCTGATCGTAAGAAGCTAAGTGAAACATTGGAAATGCTCAAACGTCAAGATCCCACGTTCAAGGCAAAAGAAAACGAAGAAACGGGCCAAACCCTAATCAGCGGAATGGGCGAATTGCATTTGGAAGTCATTCGAAATCGACTTATTCGCGATTTCAAGTTAAACGTTAAGGTGCACAAACCGCGGGTTAGTTATCGCGAAACGATTGCGTCGACGATTACGGTCACCGGCAAATGCGACCGTATTGTTGGCGGTCAGCAATTATTCGCGCGCGTTGATCTCAAGGTGGAACCGAGTGAAACGGTTGAAGGCAAGCTGCCGGTAATACCAGCAATTCCAGAAGGCAGAATCAGTGGCGAGTATTTGCAGCCAATCATGGATGAACTGCGTGGGCGTTGTGAAGGCGGCGGAATCCTGGGTAGTTTCCCATTGACGAAAATGAAGTTGACGATTGTAGACGCTGAACAATCGGAACAAAGTAATGATATTGCTTTTACGATCGCTGCTGCGGATGCGTTCGAGAGGGCCCTGAAGGACGCTGGTCCCCTGTTACTCGAGCCAATTATGAAACTGACGATTACCACACCCGATGATTTTTATGGTGACTTTGTGGGTGACCTTGCCCAACGCAGGGCTCGTATTGTGAACACAGAATCGCACTCCGGTGTCACAATCATCGAGTCGCACGCACCGCTCGCGGAGTTGTTTGGCTATTCGAATTCAATGCGCAGTTTGAGTCAGGGCAGGGCGGGTAGTTCGATGGAGCCGCTGGGGTACGAACCAGCCCCTTCCGAAGTTGCCAATTCCTTTGGGTTTTGAACGATTTGTAATGGAGACGATATCTTGCCGAAATGTCCATCTCAAAAAGGGGTAGAATATTAGCTCCAAAACTTGAGATTATTGACCGAATGTGACGAGTCAATACAATCGCAACTTGCAGTCTATCCCCGTGCGTTAAGGGATAGCTTTTTTTTCTTTGGAATCAATACTTAGATTGACCGATTAGTTTTACGAAATTTTGGGAGTGAGACAAATGGCGTTGGAATTTACAGACGATAATTTTGAGCAAGAAGTTTTACAGTCGGATGTGCCAGTTGTTGTCGACTTTTGGGCTACTTGGTGTGGGCCCTGCCGGCAAATTGCTCCAGTCATTGAGCAGTTGGCAACCGAAAATCCAGGCATCAAAATTGGAAAGATGGACGTCGACGCCAATCAGTCAACTCCGATGAAGTATGGAATCTCAAGTATCCCTTCTATCTTATATTTCAAGGGTGGCGAAGTCGTTGAAAACGTCTTAGGTCTTCAGCCCAAAGCAACTCTGCAAAAGCTGATCGATAAGCATAAGTAATTCGCCCGTAAACAATATGCCGGCTACTTTAATCCAAACAATTTAGTTCGAACGAAGCGAGTCATTTCTGCGAGAGCGGGAATGATTTGCTTATTTTAAACGTTTCGATTTTGATTAGTTGGGTGATTACGTTTCGAGCGCTGTACCTCATTTTCAGAGCCAATACTCAAATTGGTTGGAACTAACGAAATAAGTTGTCCAAATATTCTAGGCCTTGAGAACATTCGTTTATGAGGTTGCCTTCGCCGGTTCGTTCGAGGGTTACGAAACCCTGGTATTGATGTTCTTCCAAGATGGCAAATAACTCGCCGAATTCGATCGTGCCACGACCCAGTTGAACCTCCAGTGCAGGCCCGCCGCGTAGATCTTTGACAGCGTCGCGTGCGCGGAAATGTGATACATATTGGCCGATCGCCTTCATGACTTCGACGGTGTTGAAGCCATATATCATCAATTCGGCAGGGTCAAAATCAACTTGCAACGCTCCGTTGGGTAACCGCTCAAACAGTTTCGAAAGTTCTTCGCCGCTATTTACCCCGCTGCGCGCGGCAAGCCAAGCTCCGGAACGCAAACTAAAATTTCCCAAATCGTGAAGGGCAGAAACCAAAACAGACCAGCTTTCGAAATCGGATTCATCCGGTAGTTTTCCGATTCGATTCGAAACGACATTGCACCCGAGATCACTCGCAAATTTCATTGCCGCTCGCGTTCCATCCAACCGTTGCTCAAGATCGTTCGGATCGCCATAACCACGCCGAGTTGGAAAATAAACGCAAGCGACCTTGAGGCGATAGTCATCAAGCCATTTTCGAATCTGGCGAACACCCGTGCGAGTCATTTCATTGGGTCGAATTCCCGTTCGAGCGTTGATCTCGATGCCTTCCGCGCCCATGCTCGCAATCACAGGCAGAGCCTCGCGAAATGGCAACTTGATACTGTCAAGCGAAACCGCTTTTCTTAACTGCAGCAATTCGAAACTCCCAAATGTAGTAAAATGAAGTCTCTGTATTCTATTGCAAATTTTGATGTTTGGGGTATCCGTTGGCGATGAAGATTCAACACGTTTGTGCCTATCTAGAAGAGTTTGCACCATTGCGACTAGCGGAAGACTGGGATAATGTCGGACTGCTTCTAGGGGATCGCGAGAGGAGTGTTTCGCGTATCATGACATGCCTGACGGTGACGCCAGAATCCGTAGCGGAGGCGATCGATTCACAGGTCGATCTAATTGTTACCCATCACCCTTTGCCGTTCCGAGCGGTACAAAAGATAACCACCGACGCGGCTTCCACGCGATTGATTTTGCAATTGGCGCAGGCAGGTATTTCAATTTACAGCCCGCATACGGCATTCGATTCAACGATCGAAGGCATCAATGATCAGTTGGCGCAATCGTTGAATCTGAATCGAATCGGACCTTTGAAGCAATCGTTAGATCTGCCCGGTGCAGGACCGGGGCGCTATGGTGAAACTGGTCCTTTCGCCGATCTTCAATCGATATGCGATCGAATGAAGAGCGTGCTCCAAGTCGAAAAGGTCCAAGCATCCGAACAGGAAAACCGAGCGATTAAGCGACTTGCGCTGGCTTGTGGAAGCGGAGGTTCGTTTCTAGCAACAGCAGCATTTAGAGGGTGTGATGCACTGCTGACAGGTGAAGCGACGTTTCATTCAATTCTGGAGGCAAGGGCACTTGGCATTGCCTTGATCTTGGTAGGGCACTTCGCAAGCGAACGTTTTGCAATGGAGCGACTGGCCGAGCGAATGGCGGGCGAGTTTTCCGATTGCGATGTTTGGGCCAGTCGCCATGAACGAAGCCCGTTAAGCTGGTATTGAGAATACGGTTTTGATTGAATGCATGCGCCAAATTGCTCAAACAACCCTTTTTTCGAATGCCACTTTTGATTCAAGAGTGTAGATTCATGTGTCCAACGGGTGACGATGGGAAATTCAGGCCTTTTTTTGCCAGAGATACAGCTTCAACTAGAATTGAGCCACGAATCACTAGTTGCTAATGGATGTAAATGATGACTCGATTTTTGACGGCACTGCCGGTTTACAACGAAGCGAAAACTCTCAATGCAGTTTTAGATGCGGTCGTTGCGAACTGCGATGATGTATTAGTTGTAGACGATGGTTCTACCGATGGTACAACGGAATTGTTGCGCAACCGAAAAGACATTATTCGGCTAGATCACGTGAACAATCGCGGATACGGTGCGGCCTTGATGACTGCGTTCGATTTCGCAATGCGTGAGGGTTACGACGCCTTGGTTACGATCGATTGTGATGGCCAGCACGAACCTCGACTGATTCGTTCGTTCGTTGACCTTTTGGAGAAAAGTGGCGCCGACATCGTTTCCGGAAGCCGCTACTTAGTTGAACGCGACGCAACGAGCGCCCCAATCGAACGACGACGAATTAATTTTCAAATCACGCAGTTTTTAAATGCTCGTTTAAAATTGCAATTGACCGATACCTTTTGCGGGTTCAAAGCCTATCGAGTGGATGCTCTGAGTAATCTGAATATCTCAGAGAATGGGTACGCCATGCCTCTCGAACTTTGGGTACAAGCGGCATGTGGCGACTTGAAGATCATCGAGGCTCCGGTTCCACTTATTTATCTCGACGAAAAACGCTCCTTCGGTGGCAACTTAGATGATGGCGACACCCGCCTGAAATACTATCTCGACGTGATTGAGCGAAGTTTGGCGGCGTTGCCAGGTGGCTGCCAAAAAATCAATTCTGTTTGAATACCACACGATCGGCGATTTCAATTCGGGCCAAGTGTGGCGAGGATCAATGAACGGAAAAATTCGATGGTGGAGCAATGTCGTTGAACCTCCGACGACCAGCAACAGTAGCCTGGTCTTGCCCGCGATAGAAAACCTGTCAGCGCTTGCCGAGGATAATCGTGCGCTGCTCCAATATTCGATCGAAATTGGTGGTCGATCGCTTGCAGAAATTCGCGGCGCTAGTCAGCGAGAGCTCTTTTCAAGGGCACGAATGTACACACGCCAATATTCTGACCTTGTGCCGGACTATGAATATACTAGTGAAACAAAAATATTCTTGACTGGGCATCAGCCCATTCTTTTTCATCCTGGCGTTTGGTTCAAGAATTTTCTTTTGAGCGCGGTGACATCGAACAAGGATGTCGCCATCAATTTGCTTATCGACAACGATTTAGTGGGTACAAGTGGAGTTTTTGTTCCGCGAATGGTTAACGGTCGGGCCACCACCGAAACCGTTTATTTTGATCGCTCAAGTGCTCAAGTGCCCTTTGAAAATCGTCGACTGATTGACCGGGAACTTTTTGCGTCGTTCCCACGACGATTGCACGCAGCAATTCGTTCCGATGAAGAACTCGTTGTTGATCGATTCTGGCAACACTATCAAAATGTTGAATTCGACGGAAACTTGGGGCAAGCACTCGCGCGATTACGTCACCAGACGGAGCTTGGCGAGGGATTGCAGACCCTCGAATTGCCGTTAAGTGAGGCTTGTCGCATGTCCAGTTTTGCTGTTTTGTTGGAGGCAATTGTGGAACGCTCGTTTGAGTTCCATCGGATTTACAACGACTTGCTTAGGGACTACAGGACCTTTCACAAGATTCGGAGCGAGGCCCATCCCGTTCCTGTTTTGGCAAAAGAAGACCAATGGCTTGAGTTGCCGTTCTGGATTTGGTCGCATGTTGACCCTCAACGTCAACGATTATTTGCGCGACAGGATGGCAAGGAGGTGATTGTTTCTGACCTTCAAAAAATTCGACATGTTTTGGCGATCGGAGACATGCCCGCGAGTTTGGACGCCATGGAAAAAAGTGGCGCGTCTATCAGGCCGCGCGCTTTGATGACAACAATGTTCGCGAGGCTGATCTTGAGTGACCTATTCATACATGGCATCGGGGGAGCCAAGTATGACGAACTTACTGACGCAATCATGCGCGAGTTTTTTGCCGTCCAGCCTCCAGTATTCGTGACGGCCAGTGCAACCTTTCGGCTGTCTCGATCGGGAATGTCAGCAGACCAAATTCCTGATGTTGAATCCGCCAAGAACCGTATTCGTGAACTTCAACAACATCCAGAAAGGTTTATTAGTGAATTGCCAAGCAGTGATCAGCTATTGGCCAACGGCTTAGTGGCTCAGAAGCAGACGGCGATCCAAAACCGTCTGACATTTGAGTCTCCCAAAGTCTTCCAACTTGCACTTAGCGACCTTAACCAACAACTGAAATCACAAGTCCAACCATTGTTGCTCAATGCCATCGAGGATCTACAGTCGCTCGAGCAAACCCAAGCCGAAGCACAAATCCTAAACTCGCGCGAATATAGCATGGTCTGTTTCCCAACGTCATTACTAGATAAATTGTGTGAGCTTGCGAGGTCGGCGACACCCCGGGTTTAGCGTCAGAGCTACTGTATTTTGCGGAAAGAATACTTTATTGGCGGTTTGTTCCACCAGCGGCATCAAGCCATTCTCACTGCTTGACACTCGCAACTGCTAATTTTTTTTGGCAAGATTTGGGCTAAATTGAGCTTGGATTGGCCTGTTTCCAATTTTTGAAAACCGCTACTCTCCGCTGCCACGAAATTCAGGAACCTAAGACATGAGCGTTTTTGGGGCCCAAGGCGATTTTTAATTTCGTTTGGCGCTCAATTTTTGCGGCATGCTACATCGCCAACAGGAAGCTCTATGAGTTTGATTCAAATGCTCCATGACAAATTGGTTTTCAACCGACGAATCAATGGTTTGTATAAACATCTGACCGAAATGTTATCCGACTGCGATTCGATTCTTGATGTGGGTTGTGGTGATGGTCAATTAAGCGGAATGATTGCCCAAAGTTTGCCTGGAACGACGGTCGAAGGCATTGACGTCCTGGTACGTCCAAAGACGCATATTTCTGTCCGCCAATTCGATGGAGTGCAAATTCCTGCCCAAGACAATAGCGTCGACTGTGTGATGATGGTTGACGTGCTGCATCATACCGACGATCCAGAAATTATGTTGCGCGAGGCACAGAGAGTATCTCGTCGCTGGATCGTATTGAAAGACCATACGCGAAACGGTTTACTGGCGGGGCCAACACTTCGGTTTATGGATTGGGTCGGCAACAATCATCATGGAGTTCGTTTGCCATACAACTATCTTTCGCTAAAGCAGTGGCGGGATTTGTTTGCAAAAAACAGTATGAAAATCGACCAATGGAACTCGAATCTGGGTTTGTACGGAATGCCAGGTGATTTACTATTCGGCCGTTCGTTACATTTTGTTTGTCGGTTAAATGTGCAGGCAGGTCGTCTCGCCAAGTCGGCGTAGCCAATGCAGTTGACACAGATCGTTGCTTACGCAATACATGCTTTTGGTTCAATCAATTCTTGGACCCAGCACTTGGCTCTTCAGCCAATCGAGATCCTGTATGTATTGGGTTTCGTGCTTGTCTTTGTCGAGTAGTTGATTATGATTTGCGCCGCTGACGACGAATGTCTTGGTTGGCCCTGAGTAAGCTTGGATAATTCGATTTTGAAAAGTTGTGGGAACGACTTGGTCGAGTTCCGACTGCACGAACAAAGCCGGCATCTGGCAATTTTGCGCATTTTCGATCGCATCTAGTTCCTTCGGAAAAACACCGGCAACCAATTTCGCTGCACCGAAATTCCACCAGTTGTAACGAGCTCTTTCGCGGATTAGGTCTCCGATGGGCGGCGGGTTACGCAATAGCAGCGCATCGGGTTTAAACCGAGCCGCAAGATAAAGCGCCAGCGTGCAACCGAGGCTATTGCCGCAAACAACTATCTTTTGAGTGGGGTAATGGGCGCGGATTGCATGCCAACAAAC
>JAHEAM010000035.1 GCA_024642765.1 Planctomycetaceae bacterium | reverse complement strand
GCAATTGCACGCTAAATGTGCTGCCTTTGCCAACTTCACTGGTCACACTAACGTCCCCCCCTAACAAAATACAAAGTTCGCGGACAATCGAAAGCCCCAGGCCAGTGCCGGTAATTTCTCGTGTCAAAGCGTTGCCACCAATCGCTGCCGGACCCTGCCGAAATTTTTCGAATATAAATTGACGATCCGACTCCGGAATACCGATGCCCGTGTCATCAACTTCCAACAAAACTTGGTCGTCATCGATTCGTTTTCCCGAAACACGGATGCGGCCACCCTCTGGAGTGAACTTGATCGCATTCGACAACAGGTTGATCAAAATTTGTCGAATTTTGGTTTGGTCTTGAAAGAGATCTGGCAAATTAGGTTCAACTTCAGCGTACAGATGAATGTTCTTGTCTTCCGCCAAATTGCGCACGATATCGCACAACTCAACAATCAACTGCTGGATTTGAAAATTCGTCGGGTTAATTTCCATTTTTCCCGCTTCGAGTTTGGCCAAATCCAAAATGTCGTTAATCAAATCCAACAACAGCCTACCGGAGCGATGAATATTGGAGGCGTAACGCTTCTCGCGGCCTTCGACAGTCTTTGAGGATTCGAGCAACTCCGAAAATCCGATGATACTGTTCAACGGAGTTCGCAGTTCGTGGCTCATATTGGCCAAGAACTCGCTTTTGACCTGATTCATTTCGTGCAGTTTCAGGTTGAGTTGTGCCTGTTCATCGACTTTGCTATCCAACACCAGATTCGCGTCTTGCAATTCCTTCTGCGTGTCGAGCAAGTGACGCAACATCTTGTTGAACGAACGGCTTAGGTCTTCGAATTCATCGCCAGTCATTAAATCACTGCGGACATCCAACCGACCGTGACTGATTTCATCGGCCACAGCGCGCAAGTGTTTTACAGGTTTCACGATCACATAGCGCACGATCAAATACAACGCGAGCATCGACAGGAATGCTGTAACAATCGCAACGGCCAGTAATATCGCGCGGGAACGATTGATCGATTGCTTGGCAACCTGATAGGGCAGGGTGATCCGGATGAAATAGCAGGGCACATTGTTGGCCAAGACAATTTTTTCAGCTTCCGCGCTATCAGGAACTTGAGATTGGCTCTTGCCGGAAGTGGAATTGGGCGGCAACGATTTAACTAGGCTCGTCAGCGACTCACTCGTCAGGGCCGCGCCTGCAACTGGCCAATGACACGCCAAACACGAAGACTTGAAAACAATGGGTTCGTAGTAAACGTATTTGTTATCCTCCAAAAATCGGTCTGGGAAAATTTGGTTTTTGGGATCGATCACAATCTCGGACGGATCGGCCGGTGGCGTTTCGTTTTTCAGATGCGCAACATCATAAGTGATTTGTGGTCGACGAAAGAGTGCTTCCAAATGCGACAACATTTCGCGTTCTACGTCGTCGTCAGAGACGTTAGCTTTCACTTGCCAGCGACCGACGGAATCGTTCATAACTATAATGTTGGTCTCGTGATCCTTGGTTTTAGAAAGACTTGAAACAGCGTTCTCAACGGTCTTCTCAAGTGCTTGATCGGAGAGTTTAATATTCAAAAAATGCGTTCGCAGCAAATGCGTTTCGATCAATTCACTAGCCTTCGCCCGCGTGTTTTCCAGAATCTGGCGTTCAATGATTCTGTTAACCGACAAAAACGAAATCGCAATTAACGCCAGCAAGCTAACGCCGAACAAGATGCGAATCTTGCGTTCTAGGCTGGTTTCACCCAGAACTCGTTTGATGGAATTGTAGGCCATGTTTTACGTTAACCCCATTAGCGCCGCCAACACGCTCAAAACCATCAAAATCGTGGCGGCAACAAAATAAACCAACGCTGCCAAGACAACGCCACGAAACATCCAATCCACACCGCCCAACAAAACTCCGAGCAAGCCACCAATCAATACCGCAGCAATCATTAATAGTGAAAGAATGTCACCGAATCGATCCCTGTCGGTATTATAAACCAACGGAACCACGCTGACGCCAACCGCTATGATTCCCGTACAAATCATAATTCTTGCAATCGAGGTTCGAGGGGAAGCCATTGCGTGTCTCCGATTACAACATATCTTGCGGATCGATGTCGATAACCCATTGTACATCATCACTATTGGTAAAATTATCAGAAGCCGCTCCAAGGACCTCTTGCAACGCGACGTTCTGAGCTGCAATGAACAATATATGAAATCGGTAGTTGCCGCGGAGCTTTTCGACGGGTGCGACAGCCGGCCCCATGACCGTGAAATCCATGGCTCGTTTCAGCTTTTCTTTGTTGACTTGCTCGACGACCATCGTCGCAAAAGCCTCTGCCAGTTCTTTGTTTGGACTGCGAACAACAATCCGTGCCATGCGGCCAAACGGTGGAAAGTGAGCCTGTTCACGCATGTTGAGTTCATAACGCGCAAATCTCTCATAATCGTGTCGCGTTGCTGCAACGATGGCGGGATGCTCGGGCGAGTAGGTTTGCACCAGAACGCGCCCGCCCTTCGGACCACGTCCTGAACGACCTGCAACTTGGGTGACAAGCGCAAACGTGCGTTCACTTGCTCGAAAGTCTGGAAAATGCAATGCCGAATCCGCATTCACGACGCCGACCAACGTGACATTTGGAAAATCCAGGCCCTTGGCAATCATCTGCGTGCCTAGCAACAACTGAATCTCACCACGTCGAAAACGCGAAAGCGTAGCCTCGTGACTGCCCGGTTTCTTCATCGTGTCGGTATCCATACGAGCACAAGTGAATTCTGGAAACACGGCATGGATGTACTGCTCTAACCGCTGTGTGCCTAACCCCGAAAATCGGATGGCATTGTACTGGCACTTCGGACAGACGTCGGGAGTCGGCATCTGAAAATCGCAATAGTGGCACGCCAGTCGCATTCCATCGAGATGATGAGTCATCGGAATGGAACAGTCAGGGCAATAAACAACTTCACCGCAATGGGGGCACTGCACACGAGTCGAATAGCCACGCCGATTGAGCAACAAGATGACTTGACCGCCTTCGTGAATCGACTGATTGATCTCTTGGCGAAGTTTCAAGCTCAAGGGACTGATGCCCTTGCCTGGTGTGTAGTCGGCACGCATATCAATCGTGGAAACGATCGGCAATGGGCGATTAAGAACGCGTTTCGGCAGATTCAACAATCGATAGGTTCCGCGCTGTGCCGCAGAATAGGTTTCCAGAGAAGGCGTTGCGGAACCCAAGACCAAAGGAACATTTTCTCGTTCCGCACGCCACTGCGCGACGTCACGTGCATGGTAACGAGGTGCCTTGTCCTGCTTGAACGAATTGTCATGTTCTTCATCGATCACGATCAGGCCTAGTCGCGGAACAGGAGCAAAGACAGCGCTCCTGGCTCCAATCACGACGTCGACACGGCCCGCCAGAATTTCGTTCCAGTGCCAACTCCTTTCGCCGGGAGTAAGATGGCTATGCAAGACTGCGACGCGATCAAAGCGCGCCCGAAATCGCTGCCGCGTTTGAGGCGTTAAACTGATCTCTGGAACCAACACGATTGCTTGGTGTCCATGAGCAACCGCTTTTTGGATCGCCCGGATGTAGACCTCTGTTTTGCCGCTACCCGTGATTCCAAACATCAAAAACGTTTCGTGTTGCCGGCGATCAACGGCTGACTGAATATCGTTCAGCGCCATTTGTTGTTCCGGGTTAAGCGGTAAATTCTCCTCACGCAGCTCTGCTGGAATCTCGTGCGTTCGCTGCATCACGCGACGATTGTGCGTGACGATGTAACCTTTCTTGCGCAAGACGCTGATAGGCCCCTGAGTACAACCGGCTGTCTCAGCGAGTTCCTTGGGAGTGAGGGCTTCAACTCCTGCGAGCAACACGTCCATGATTTGTCGCTGTAAATCAGTAAGCCGAATCGCAGAATCGTCGATCCGAAAATCTTCCGACACCGACAAAAACAACATGTCGCGCGTGCCTGCTTGCTGCCGCACGCCGACGGGTACTACCGTTTCAATTACCGAACCCAAAGGACACAAGTAGTATTCGGCGATCCATTTGGCCAAGGGGATCATGGCCGGTTGAATAATCGGTTCGTCATCGACGACCGATACGATCGGCTTTAGGCGAGCAATGTTTACATCTCGGGCTAACTCATGTTGAGGCCCGATGATATGCGTGCAATAGCCGATCATCTTTCGATCACCGCGCCCGAGTGTGCACAGCAATCGCTTGCCCACACCCACTGCAGCTTCAAACTCAACCGGAATGGAATAGTCGTACGGTCCAAACGGAGGAGCGGCGAAAACAACACGAGCGGCCAACCAATCGCCTTGGTCGTCAATCACCCACGGTTCAGGTGTAGTATCAAAAAGAGAAGGCTGCTGTTCATTGTCCACAATGAGTGACTCGTGCACCAAAACCAAAACGCTCACACGGCAATCGACAGAACATTGCCTGATAAAGACTCTCATTCAGTATAGCGAATTGAGCCAATATTATACGCAGTGCGATTTTTATCAGGGCTACCTGACAACGCCTAGCGGCGAATCGTTATTCGGCTACCCACCGATAGAATTCCGTAGAGGTCTTGCGCCTCCTGTCGGCCGAAAGCAATCCCGGACGTCGACGTTCCCGAGTTCTCGGCATGCAACACGGCCCCGGAGTCAAGCTGAATAGCTTGATCGCCGCCCGTCGCGTCCTTCGCAGACTTTTGTGTGACAGCAAACTGCCCGGTCGTCACCTGTTCGCCAACTTGCTTGATCTCGAACCGCGCGGCATACATTCCGTCTAGCATCAGAGTCAATTCATGATTCGTCAAATCCAGAACGGCATCGAACGGTCCAGAAATTTGCTTCAATTCGGCGCCAACTGGTAGCACAAGCGGGTCGGTAATTTTATTTTTGTTGACGTTGTAGATCAGTTGCACCGGAACATGCCAACTTGCGGCCAAGGTATCGAGCGAATCGTTTGCCTTGACAACGTAGGGCACGCTTGCCAAATGATGCTCGTTGGAGTAGATGACTTTCTTCGCAAGAGCATCGAGCCAGTTAAGGACATCTTGGCGGTCGGTGTCCGACATATTGGGTGCTTGGCAGTAGGGTGTCAACGCGCGCAAGGCATCGACAGGTTTGCCCGTCGCCACGTGTGCCTTCACTGTCACCCATGTATCGGCGAGCGGAATCGTAGGGGCCGCGTTTGCTACTGGGTCTTTCGTCGAACCACGCAGGTTCGTGTACAGGTCCTTCGGTTGCGTTTGCCCTGACACCTTCAACTCATCGCTTGGCGAGGAACTAAAACTATTTGTGTCGGAATTGCGAGCAAGAGGAGCCATTGTTCCACTTGGTTCAAACGAACTGCTGGGCAACGCGGGTGCACTAGAAGAAAACTGATTGGACGAAACAAAATTATTTGGTGTTGTCGCGGCATCCGGTTTAGGCGGCGCGGAGAATGAATAGTCTGCTGGCAACAAGGGTGCTTGTAGTTTTGCTGTGTCGAACTTGGGTTCTGAATTGAGCTCGCTGTCGATTCCACTAGGAATTCGCGGCTTGGCCGCAAAATCGTTTAAATCGATTGCTGCTTTCCGCGGGTTGACCGCTGGCGTGGCGTCGAGTTTCGAGTTTGGATTGATCGTGGAATTGAGAGTCCCCTCTTTCGCCGAGGCCTCCACGCTAATATTGCTGTTGGGAACGAGCGGTGCCGTTGGCGCGGTCATCACTTGATAGACGCCATAGGAAACGCCCAGCAGCAAAATTGCAACGATGGTGTTTTTGGATGAATGCACCTCTGTCCTCCTTGACCGAGCCTGACTTGCGATTTCAAATGCAAGTGTCGAATAACTAAAACCCTATCGAGCCGATATGAATTACCGCGATGAATCTGATTGGGATTCAACCGAGGATTGGAACGAAGCGGAGTCGGACGATTTCGCCGAAGATGACGACGCCGATTTCGTTGACTGCCCCGCTTGTCACAAACCTATTTACGAAGACTCCGAGCGTTGCCCCTACTGCGGTGATTACGTCACCCAATCGACGGCCATTTGGGCCAATAAACCTCGCTGGATTCGCCTCCTCGCGTGGTCGCTCCTGTTTCTCGCCGTCCTGGGATTTCTTATCGTTGAATTCCCCATGATCCTCAATCTTTTTTGATCGTCTCAAACGCTTGGGAATCAGCCTACCGACAGACTCCCAAGTGCTACGAACGATACCGGAATTAGGGAAACTTCTCCATATCAACTCAGGCCTCGCTAGCAGCATGCCAGAACAAGCAGAAAGTGATCCGAATGGCTATAGGGCCGTGGGTGGATGTACCAAAACATGTTGGTTTTAAACGGCTCACACCTCAATCGCTGCGGAAATTGAACACAGTGGAAAATTCGACAAACCGCTATTCGTAATCCCATTTTGTAATCCAAGGGTCGTCCAATTCGCGTTGGATTTGCTTCAGCTTTTGTTTGTATTCATCCAAAATCGTTTTGAATTTCGTATCGAGCGCCAAATTCTTGGACTCGTCTGGATCAGACGCGATATCAAATAACTCAAACTGAGGGCGCTCGATGTACTCGCGTACGTTTTTCGTCCCATAAGGTGCATCCTTCCCATTGCGAAACTGCGCCTGCCAACTCGAGGCGATCCAAAGATCGGAGGCAAAGGGATAATCAAGTTTGTAGGCAATGTTCCAAACCAACTTATACCGATCGTCGCGATAGACTCGCATTGGGTAATACATTTGAATTTCGTGAAATGTATGCGAGGCGAAAACGAAATCATGGATGCTGGAGTTTGGTTCTCGCAAAAGTAGCAACCAAGATCGCCCATGATAGCTCTCAAACTTATTGGGCCCGCGACGTTTTTCGTAGAGAGCTTCGCCGCGCTCGCGCCAAAATGCGTTCGCGTCGATAGGTGTCTTGGGCCGGTCGCCCGCTTCAGCCAATGCACCAGCAAAGTCCAACAGAGTGGGCGTGATATCGACGTGGCTGATTAGCGCCTGAGATACGATGCCTTTACTTGCATCGTATGGATTGCGAACAACAAACGGCACGCGCAGGCCCGGTTCGTAAACCGTCGTCTTCGCGCCAGCGAACGCCATTCCATGATCCGAGGTAAATACAATCAGAGTCTTGTCGTATACACCGGCGTCTTTCAAGATTTCAACCAACCGCCCAAGGCCTTGGTCGATGCGTGAACAAGCCTGATAGTATTCGGCCAGCTCCGATCGAGTCTCTGGCGTATCGGGCAAAAAACTTGGCACGGGTATTTTTGCAGGGTCGAAGTCCACTTCTTTAACGCCCGGAAAAGCACCACCGTTGGGTTTGTTGCCGAACAAATTGGGCTTCAGCTCCAGTGGCGAACGTTTTTCGACTTCGCCACTCCGATGCGGGTCGCTCGTCGCGAAGTACAAAAAGAAAGGTCGTTTCTCACTGGGATGGTCAATGAACTCTCGACAGTTCTCGGCCATTTCAACGGTCGAACGCGAGTCGGCGGCAATGGTTGTTTCAAAATGATAAACGGCTTCCGGTGCCACATGGTACTTCCCACAGCGTGCGGTGCGATAGCCAGTTTGCGCGAGCAATTGTGGCAGCGCTAGTCGAACGACGTCGTGATACGAAGCGAATTTATGAAAATCATGCGTATGCCCATACTGGCCATTGGCATGATTGTGCAGACCCGACAGAATCACCGAGCGACTCGCACTACAACTGGCCGTCGTCGCAAACGCGTTCACGAACCGAACGCCTTGTTTCGCCAACTGATCGATCGTTGGGGTCACGGCAACTGGGTCACCGTAACAACCAAGCGTCGGACTTTCATCGTCGGTCACAAACAAAACGATGTTCTTTTCGGGCCGGTCATCCGAGCATTTGATTTCGTCGGCCCATACTCCTGAGCCAACCAAAACAATTACAAACACAAGCCCAGCGAAACGATTCAAGAGCACATGATCGGGCCCACAAAAGAAACTCATTTCAATACTCTCTTTTCTCAAATACAACGGCTTCAGGTCCTGACCCAAAAAACGGCCCGAATGAGTTACTATGGTAACCTGCCGAGAGGCCGACGCTCCTGCCGAAACAATCACGTTCATTATCATTTCGGCCGAAAGGTCGAGGCTCCTGCCGAGACTATCACGCTTTGGCAGAAACCTTAACCTCCCAGATAACACGCAAAATATTTCGGGACCAGTACTCCTTTTCTATTGAGCGAGAGACGCCTCGCCTTCCAACGGCAACTCGACCGATTTCAGCACGCCATCTTCATCCAGAAACAAATGAACAAGCTGCCCCATCGGTCCGGCACTCGCCGGGCGCACGGCGAGCTCCAATGTGCCTCCCGCTTTTTGAATTGAAGTCGGCAACGTTTGGGAATCGGCCAAACTGACCGAGCAATTATTACCTCAACAAATCTCCAAACCAACAATACGTAGTTGTCGTGCCGATTTGTTTTCGATATTGATTTGAATCGTTTGAGAGCTACCGACAACAAACGCTGGAAACTCTGCAAACGAAAATTTGCTCACAACCTCTGCGTTTGGCGTTTGAGCGGCAAACACCCAAAACAATGCTCCCCCGACGAGAGCCAAGAGCGCAACAAGTAACACGCGATCCAACCACCCGCGCCGTGTTACCGAGTGAATTGGTAACAATCGTTTTTTCATGATTAGCCTTCAAAGAATGCGCAGCAAACAAAAACATCCCGCTCCAATGCATTGTCCAACCACCACGAACCAAACGCAATCAAAAACTGAAAATACTTTTGCGATCCGTTTACCTCCCAACATCGGTTGATCGCCCCTCGAGCCTTGGAAAAAAGCGACACGCGTATGTATAAATCGAAACAAATCAAAAATATTTCTCAACTGGCAATTGTGCAAAAAAGCCCGGCGTTTTGCAGGTAAACGCAGCCAGGAAGGAAGGAAGCCAACCGCCAAAAATTACGTTGCATTGGTTGAATTACCTGCTCTATTCAACACGCCGACGAGTAAGCCACTATCGAAAGCCGGTACCTGTGCTTGAGTGCAGTTCGCTCGATCATTTCCGCCAATGCCTGCAACAGATTGACACGAACTTCATGCCATCGTTCGGTATTCACCAAAACGAGATGCAGGTTGAAGAAATACCTGCCGTGAGAACTCAATTGAGGAACGCTCAGATCGACGTTGAATTCCTTGTTGAATTCCTTCTGGAACTGTTTCAAACTTTCATTAACAACCGGGTCTGCCATTTTGTGATGCCCCAGTTGATCTGCGACATAGTGTTCGATCGTTTCACGTTTTGCCGAGCCGATGCCGTGCACATCCTAGTTGCGGTGAAACGCTTTTGGCCGGCGGCCTCGAATCAGATATTGAAGACGGCCCTTGAGGCCGCGAAGAATCTGGGATGGTGAAACGAAGGGTATGGTACTTACGAAAAACTGGCTTCCGTTGGGGTTGGTGATTCTGTGTTTGAGAATACGCACACTGTCGATCGCGGTTGCGTCTTTGAGCGGCTCTAGCCCGTCTGTTTCGGAAATCGGGATTTCGCGCCAGAAAATGGTGATGCCCCAATTCAATGGGTAGGAAGGTGTCGTGTTGTCAGGCGTGTAGATTGGCTGGAGCATACTGTAGTTTACAAACATGCTCACCGACCGGCACAGGGCCGGCGGAGTCGTTGGGTTTTGCGACGCAAATCGAAAGTGACCCTTGCCGTTTGCAAAACCGTTGCCAGATTGGCCTTCGCAGCTAACATTCGCCATTTGTTGATTTTAATTTGCCTCTTAACACTTTCAGGCGTTCGGCAATTTGTTGTTCGAAGCCGCGGTCTACTGGGTGATAGTATTCGCGATCGACGCCCAGGTAGTCTTGGGCGGCAACGCCGTCGGATTCGTTGTGCGAATATTGATAACCCGCACCGTGCCCCAACTTTTTCGCGCCGGCGTAATGGGAGTCTTGCAAGTGCCGTGGGACCGGTAGCACCGATTGCGAACGCACATCCTGCCGCGAGGCTCCAATGGCCAGTGTCGCTGCATTGCTCTTGGGTGCCGTTGCCAGATACAACACCGTTTGCGCTAGCGCAAACTGGCACTCGGGCAAGCCAATTTGTTCGCAAGCCTGAAAGCAACTCACGGCCAGCGGCAACGCCTGCGGGTCGGCGTTGCCAATATCCTCACTTGCTGAAATCACAATCCGCCGGCACAAGAACCGCACGTCTTCACCGCCCTCCAGCATTCGAGCCAACCAATATATCGCCGCATCGGCGTCGCTGCCACGAATGCTCTTAATCAACGCGCTCGCGCAGTCATAATGCTCTTCTCCCGTCACGTCATAACGTTGGGCGCGGTACAGAGTTGCGTTGTGAATGGTCTCACGCGTCAGGTGCACGGGCTCGGGTTCCGACAGGGCAGCGGCCTCCAAAACCGAGAGGGCCTTCCGCGCATCGCCATCGCAAGTTTCAGCCAGTCCCACCAATGCTTCCTCGTCATAGGTGATGTGCATGCGGCCCAAACCGCGTTCACGATCGGCCAACGCACGTTGCATCAGTGCCGTCAGGTCGTCAACCGATAGTTGTTGAAACTCCAACAACTGACTGCGGCTAACCAGCGCCGGGTTGACCGCAAAAAACGGATTGCTGGTGGTCGCGCCGACGAGCGTCACAACGCCTTGCTCGACGTCGGCCAACAAAGCGTCTTGTTGGGCGCGATTGAAGCGATGAATTTCGTCGATGAACAAAAGGGTGCCTTCCCCAGCCGCCGCCAATCGATCGCGGGCCGCTCCTAGGACTTCACGAAGTTCTTTGACGCCGTGCAAAATCGCACTCAACTCAACGAACGAGCGCCGCGTTTCTTGCGCGAGAAGCCTGGCAAGCGTCGTCTTGCCAGTGCCCGGTGGACCGAACAACAGCAGCGAACCCAAACGATCGGCCTTGATCAATCGCGAAAGAATCGTGCCGGGACCCAGCAAATGCGTTTGTCCCACAAATTCACCCAGTGTTCGCGGCCGCATTCGCGCCGCCAGCGGTCGCGCACGCTCTTCGTTCTCCCGCTCAGCCGCCGCAAATAAACTCATGCTCGCCCTCAAATCAATCGACTCATAGATGCGATCGATTATAACGCCTCTAGGTAGATTTGAACTCCACGAACGACGGCACGCCTGTTGCCTCTTGAGTGCTTCACCTGACACACGAATTCTACGATTTCTTCTTTCTGGCGCTCGAGCCTTTGACCTGCGACGAGGCTACGATTTCTGCGACGCCGGCCAGTTTCATTAAATTGACGTGTTGCGAGTGACGCATTTCATGACCGGCGGGGCAGGGGATATGTTACAGAGAAAGTCTGTCGGCGGGGACCAAAAACGCTCTCAACAAAGAGTGTCAACTTGCACGATAGTGCGCCAGGAATACAAACTCACATCGCCAGCAAGTGGATTCTCTGGGCGTTTCGATCAGTTTGTCCAAAGAAACATGCCGAGCATAACAATCCAAACCACATCCAAAAAATGCCAGTAGCCGGCGCAATGATTGACGGCCCAATGGCGTTCGTGGTCATACTTGTGTCCAAGGGCGCGGTGGATGATAAACCACAGAAAAACCATCCCGCCCAACACATGTAAGGCATGTAACGAAGCCAGTGCAAATCCTAGCCCATAAATCTTCGTCGAACCGTCTTGGCTGGAAAAGTGATGCACAAACATGTCGGACAAACCGTTGCCTTGGACCACCACAAACACCAAACTCGCGACCGCCGCGTAAAACAAATTGCGGAGAAAGGGCTTGGGATGCTCGCGGCGAACAAACCAAATCGAGCGTTCCAAAAAGAAACTTGTCAGCAACAAGAACGCGGTGCTGACCCAAAAAGCGATTGGCACCACAAGCGGCTCGTACGTCCGCTGGATGGGAATGAAGGCTTGTTTGCGGATAATAATGTACGACGCAACGCCAGCCAGAAAAAACATCGAAAGCGAGGCAATGAAGGCCCAGAATACGACCTTCGCCTTATAAAGATCAGCCCTGAGCGGCACCAGATGAAGCGATTGTTTTAACATTCCAGATCCTCGCAAACGAAGTCGTGCAAGGGCCCGTTCCCTGGCCGCAAATTGTTATTGGCAAACTTCTGATTGCCGCCTGCCCTAACGCAATTGTCCCGAAATCAACTCACTGTTTATTGGGGAAGATGAGGCTCCAGCCGAAATGAAAACAAACGCACTGTCTCGTCAATAGCCTCAACATCCCGGCAGGTTACCAAAAAAACCAATTCGGGATGGTATTTCGGGACCTATCCTAAGGAGCTTGTTCAACGACTCGCGGAAACGCATCAATCTGAGGCTTGTAGGCTTGAGTGTCTGTCATCGTAAATCCAATAAACAATGACACAAACAAAAACGAACCGACGAACATCACGATATTAAAACCCTTTTCCCAATACATGTGCATGAAAAACAAGGCAACTAAAGTCGCTTTGATTGTCGCGATCCCCATCGAGATCCAAATGCCGAAAGCACCCAGGTCTTGACCCGCAAGCATGACTGTCAAAATTGTAAAAAATATCAACGCCGCAAATACGCCAAACAACAACTTTAGCGACACGGGGTGAGCGAAACCATGATCGTCGTGATGACCCGACATATTTAGAATCCTAAAGCTATTTCTTGTTTTTGAAGGTGACCAAACTCAGTTGAATTGAATCAGGAAACTAATCGATCAAATACAACATGGGGAACAAATAAATCCAAATCAAGTCGACCAAGTGCCAATACAAACCGACGTAGTCGACCGGTCCAAAATAATCGGGACGCCAATGCCCAGCCAAACTTCGGTAGAAAATCCAAGACAATGCTAAGATACCGCCGAAAATATGGATTGCGTGCAGACCGGTCATGCAGTAGTAAATGCTAAAGAAAATCCCAACGTCACGGTCCAAGTCTTCGGGACGAGGCTTATGTGGATCCAAGGGACGGGCCTGATGAGCCTCATGATCGGATGAGTGCCCATCGGCGTCTGCTGAATGATCGTGATCAGCGTGTTCATCTGTTGCGGCATGCGCCGCGTCTTTGGCATCACCTGCATGCTCACCCTGAGCATGAGCTTCTTCTTTCCCAGCAGGTTTTTGAGTCTCGGCTTTCGCGGGCTCTTGCTCTTGAGCGAGCAACACCAGGGGTTGCTCCTCAACCTGAGCGTGACTTGAGCCATATTTCTTCGCGTCCGCGTTGGCTTTGGCTTCCATGTAAATACTGCCACCTACAGCACCCAGAAAATAGCCCCCCACTGTAGCGACCAATCCCATACAGAATTTGAACCATACGTCTTTGCCGATCAATTTCATTGTGATCGCCAGTCCCAAGAAGACCGCCAAGAGGATCGCAGGAGCGATGCTTAGGCCAACCAAGTAATCCGAAATGCCTAGCGATCTCGCCAATGGCATTGTCGGAGCGGTGTGTTCAAGGGTATAAGCAAATGCACTGCGAACCAAAATTCCTTCGTCCCATTTGTGGCTGTATTCAATGGCTTTAACGCCCAAAAACATCGCTGCACAAATCATCGTGATCAGCGTCAAGGTTGCGCACAATTTATTCTTTCCCAACTGTGCCGAGCGAACGGCCCAAGCAATCGTCAAACTACTAAATAGCAGAACGATCGTATTGAGTGCGCCTAAGTACTTGTCCAAGAACACGTGTGCTTGCTCAAAAATCTGTGGGTGATGATAACGCCACAAGATATAGGCAACGAACAGACCGCTGAAGAACAAAACTTCAGTTACCAAAAAGACCCAGATCCCCAACTTGCCCGAGTCAAATTGTTGTTCTGCACTGTCGAAGTGGTGTGCGATAAACTCACCCAGGTGATGTTCATCATGATCGTGATGATCTGTGCTACCGGTCTCAGCCACAGCCATGTTTGGCTCCGAAAAAAAATGCTGTACTAAAAATGATTTAACTTGCCCAATTCAATTCCGCCCGCTTAATGCACCGCTGGTTGGCGTTCTGGAACTTGTTTCGGATCAGTGAATTCACGCAAAACATATGACTCAATCGTTTCATCATAAACCATCGACTCGAAGTCATACGGGTCATTGAGAATCGGTTTGTGGTCAAAGTTATGGAACGAAGGAGGCGAGCTCGATTGCCACTCCAACGATGCCGCACCAAACGGATTCCCGGAAACCTTCCGGCCGTAGAGAGCCGAATATATGAGCGTTGCATATGCAACCACAATTCCAATTCCTAGGATAAACGCGCCAATCGTCGACCACTGGTGAAAGATCTGGAATTCAGGGTCATAGGTCGCATAACGTCGCGGCATACCGCGAGCACCCATCACAAACTGGGGGAAGAACGTCAGGTTAAATCCTACAAACACCAAGAAACAACTAACGCGGCCCAAAAAATCGTTGTACATGCGACCAAACATCTTCGGCCACCAATGGAACAACCCACCGAGCAAAGCCGTCAACGTTCCTCCGACCATAACGAAGTGAAAGT
>JAHEAM010000427.1 GCA_024642765.1 Planctomycetaceae bacterium | reverse complement strand
AAACGCTCACGAAATTCTTTCGTTGTGATTTCGAGCGCGTCCGGCCCTAGTTTACCCCTCAAGAATCGTGACTGGTATTCTGCGTCCGTCAACAAGTAAACAAGACCCAACCCCCGACGATCCCAAAACAAAACCTCCGGAATTCCAACTCCCTTTAACCTCAATCGAAAGCGAGCGTGCTCGACAGTCGGTGGTGCCTCGATCAAAACCAAGCCCGTCATTCTCGGCTCCATGATCAATCGCTCGTCATTGTCTATGCGAATGACAACTCGCTTTCCAATGCGTTCAACTGCCGCGACACGCTGGCCGATTAAACGTTTGTTTAGGCGATCGATTCGCGGCGTGACCGAGATCGGGCGACGCTTGCAAGGCGTGCGTTCGGCACAAACGATGCGCGCGCCGACAATCGGCAATATTCCGCGGCGCATCGTTTCGACTTCAGGCAATTCAGGCATAATCTCTCGTCCATTACGTTGAACATGTTGAACGCTATACTTTAATGGATCATAACGAGCTGGATAGCGCCACAGTTTTGTCGATAATCAGAAAATACAAGCCCGAAGTGCATGCGAGTGAACCCTGCGGTGAATCGTTCACTTGTGCCGCAGGCCTGAATTGGCACAACGATGTGCTTCCTGGTTAACAGCGTATCGTCTAGTTCGCAATTTCGACCCAAAACCTTTGGAATTCGTATGACTGAAAAACAAACCGTGGACTTGAAAGAGGCGATGCAACTGCCCGACGCACTGGGGCGGTTCGGTAAATTTGGCGGACGCTACGTCCCAGAAACATTGATGGCTGCTCTCGACGAACTGGAAAGCGCCTATGAGGTTGCTCGCCAGGACGTTGCGTTTCAAAACCAACTTGCCGAGCTGCAACGCGACTTCATCGGTAGGCCGTCGCCAATCTATTTTGCGAAACGCTTGACGGAAAAATGCGGTGGTGCCGAAATTTGGTTCAAGCGTGAAGACGTCAATCACACTGGCGCACACAAAATCAACAACACGATTGGCCAAGCTCTCTTGACGTTGCGAATGGGCAAAAAACGTGTCATCGCCGAAACGGGAGCCGGGCAGCATGGCGTCGCGACGGCAACAGCCTGTGCCCATTTCGGTTTGCCATGCGTTGTCTACATGGGAGCCGAAGACGTGCGGCGACAACAACCGAACGTCCGCAGCATGAAACTGATGGGAGCTGAAGTCCGCCCTGTCGAAACCGGATCGCGAACCTTGCGCGACGCGATCAATGAAGCCATGCGGGATTGGATGGCGAGTGTCGGTGACACGCACTACATTTTGGGTTCGGTCGTTGGACCGCATCCGTTTCCGCGAATCGTTCGCGATTTTCAATCAGTGATTGGACGCGAATCGATCAACCAAACTCAAAAACGCTGGGGCCGCTTACCCGATCTGGTGATTGCTTGTGTCGGCGGCGGCAGCAACGCAGCGGGAATGTTTTATCCGTTTATTGAACATGCGGAAGTGGACTTGCTGGGAGTCGAAGCAGGCGGCAAAGGCATCCAGCTTGGCGAGCATGCGTCGAGTCTAACCTACGGTCGCCCGGGCGTTTTGCACGGCAGCATGAGCTACGTCCTGCAAAACGATGAAGGCCAAACGTCCGACGTCCATTCGGCGTCCGCCGGACTAGACTATCCGGGCGTCGGACCGGAGCACAGCTTTTGGATGGACATAGGCCGTGTAAACTACACGGCCTGCTCGGACAACGAGGCGCTGGCAGCGTTCGACGTAATGGCAGAATCCGAAGGCATCCTTCCGGCGCTGGAAACATCCCACGCTATTTCCGTGGCAATGAAAGAAGCAACTCGCCGCAACACGAACGAAAAAATTCTCGTCTGCCTCTCAGGCCGAGGTGAAAAAGACGCCGCCGAGATCGAAAGATTGCGCAGCTTGAAATAGAACAAGTACTTAATACAAACCTCAACTTCATTCAAAGCAATTTCCTCTGAGTCGATCGATGCGCAATCCGATGCCATTCATAACATCGTATTTGTTCGGACGAACGAACGTTACTTACAGGCAGTGGCGACCGCAAGTGTTACTTGTGGAGTCTCGACAAGAACTCCGCAGAATTCCTGCAGCCAACGAGTTTATGGCTTCAAAGATTTTTCGCTTTTGATCCGAGCGACAAATTCGCTGCTCACCAAGTTTTGGCGCGCATTCCAACCGAATCGATCCCAGCTTTGGCCGCTGGCCTAGAGGAGAAATTCAAGAATTGGGGCGATCCCGATGAACACGCTGCACTAGCCGAAAAGCTACTGGAGATCCATCGCATTGCTACCTTGCTGGCCGAAATGCGAGAGCCGGAGGCCGAAGAAGTACTCAACCGATTCACTGCCAGCAGTCCTTGCTTGGCCACGAAAAAGATATTTTTCCTCGCCGCCAAACAGCGCGCTAGATTCTTGCGTCGTGTAGGTGATAAACACGCCCCAATTTAGATTCGATGATGGTCAATCGGGTACACAAATTTGACGTTCTTTCAGACGGCCGTGAATTTAAACTGCCCGATACAACGTTTAAGTGGCAAAATATTGACAATGTCTACGTACCCAAAAGCTTCTTTACGAGAAAAGGAATTAGTTTGGTTGTATCCAACGCGCGACAACACGGTGAAGCGACTTCTGAGGCCAGTTTTACTTGGTTTCGCTTCAACAGCGAATTGGACGAAAGCCTTTTTGATATCAAGAAATTGGAAGAATTGAAAATTGAGATTGTAAACTTGGTAAAGGAAGAAGAAGTCCTTGAGCTTGCCATTGATCGTCAAAAAAACTAGCTGATGCTTTATGTCACGTGATTGAGTTTCGTTATGCGACCGGTGCTGACCCATTCGGCTACGAAAATGTTGCCTTCGTTGTCGAAGCAGGCGTCGTGTGGATGTACGAACTGGCCATCAATCCATTTGTCGGGTTGACCGCGTAGGTCCTTCACCTCGTCCAAACGCTCAATTGCGGCACCGAGTGTCGCGACGACTTGGTTATTTTCGCCCAAGAGACTGACACGGGCCTTGAGCTCTGGCACCAACATGATTTTGTCGCGCACGTCGATGTTGGCTGGTAGACCGAAGCCCTCGATTGTTTCTTGATACACGCCATCGATCGAAAAAATCTGCAACGTGTTATGAGCTCGGTCGGTGATAACAATTTTTTGCTCTGCTGGATTGCGGCGATCAACCCATAGGCCGTGCGCTGTGCTGAAGGTACCCTTACCCTCACCGGCACCACCAAAACAGCTCATCCAATTGCCATGTGAATCGAAGCGGTGAATATAAAAACTGCCGTAACCATCGGCGAGCAAGAATCCGCCGTCATCCAAAAACGCGAAATTGGTTGGCAAGAAACCGGATCGGGTCCAAGTCGGCTCGGTGGAAGTGCTTTCACCGTCGGCGTAGACGCCCGATTCCATCGGAGCTTTCTTGAACCAAACGGTTTCACCCGTCAGCGTAAGTTTCGCGAAGGCCTTAACTTGCTGGTAGGCGGCAACGTACAAAAATTCTTCGCTACCTTCCTTGTGAACTTCGATCCCGTGCCCGCCGCCCTGAAATTGGCATCCGAAAGCGCGAATGAATTTTCCATCAGGACCGAAAACGAATATCGACGGATGATCTTTGAGGTTGCGGTTGCCTTCGTGAATCACGTAAAGATTGTTATTCGTATCGACTGCCACGTTGTGAGTGGTTTGCCAATGGTATTTGTCGGGCAGTTGGCAAAACGTGTGGTTCACGCGATAGCGAAAATCGCCTTCGCCAATAATCACCTCATCGCGTCCAATCATATTATCACGACGTGCGACCCGACTGGCCATTGACAG
>JAHEAM010000426.1 GCA_024642765.1 Planctomycetaceae bacterium | reverse complement strand
CGTTCGGGTGTCTAACAACGACTCGTGACTGCAATACGCTCGATGTACTCAATGAATTCAAGTCTCGAAAAGGAAAAACCACGCTCAAACAACACAACACAATTGTACGGTTTTTAAGTGAATTCGTAAGCTTCGTTTTCCTGTGTCAATTTGAATCAGATGTCGCATCCAATTGCCTAAAATCGACCTCTTTAACAACCACAATTTTGTTCAACTTCGTAACGGGTTCCTATTTTCTGATTCGTACGGAGATTGAAGACAAGATGCTGCACGCAAATTCGATGAGCAAGCTAACGCGACGTCGCGAACAATTGTTGAAACATTTCAGCAATATTCGAAGTTGCAGCAACAAAAAGACCAAGGTGATTCCAAACTTAGCCAATGCAACTTGCGCCTGCCGTTTGATCGAAGCGGATTTCAATCTTTCCGCGTCGAGCAGGTCGTTCAGCAAACGTGCGATCTAGACAGCAACTTGGAACACTTACTAACTCGAACAACTGCCCGCCTCGGTGCACTTGCAGAAAAAGTCAAACGAGTTTTTCAGGTTCGAGCCCTTGGAAACTCCAGTCGAATTCAAAGTCATCGGAAAACGCAATTGATAGCGAGAGAAATATTGGTCGCCACCTGCACTCGTCAATGATTTACCTTCGAACGCTGACGTGAGCGTTGTCAGGCAGATAGAAACGAAGTTGTTTTTCGGCCCATTCGGCCGCGTAGTCGATGCCGATTCGTTTTGCCGCGACGTAGTCGTTTCGCTGCTTCGAACGTTCGATAAATAACGTTGGACTCGTCACCAAATCGGTTTGGTCGAAGCTGCGATCGACACCCAACGCCTGCCCAAGCTTGCCTGGACCGGAACAAAGCCCGGTGTCATTTTGCGATTTAGCCCGATAACGCCGCATCACTTCAAGCCCCTCAGTCGGTTCAATCGCACGGATCAATACGGCAGTTGGCACGCCTTTGGTTTCAGTGACGACATTCAATAAATGGTGAATGCCGTAATTCAAAAAAACATACAGAGTTCCACCATCGGCATACATGGTTTCGGTTCGCGCTGTTCGGCGATTGCCAAACGAATGGGCCGCCTTGTCGATCGTTCCTAGGTAGGCCTCAGTTTCAACAATGAATCCTGCAAGTCGCTCACCGTCCAACACGCGCACCAGCCGCTGCCCCAATAATTCTTGTGCGACAACGTCCGGCGACCGCCGATAAAATGAACGAGAAAGTCTTGGCATTTGGGCAAACCAGTTCGATGGGATTCACACCGAATATTGGCAAATTGTGTTAGGTCAACAAAAAAACCCAGTGTTTCCACAGGGTTTTTAGTGTTTCCAATAGCGGTGACTGGAGTCGAACCAGCACATCCGAAGATACTTGATTTTGAATCAAGCGCGTCTGCCATTCCGCCACACCGCCTTAAGATTGTGGTCCATTGTAACGCGATAGGCCACTGTTAATCAAGAGACTCTTTGATCGCTCAACACGAATTTATTGACAACATTTGGGTAACAAATTTGTTCTAAAATTGGCCGCCTTACGTACGCAGCGTTGAAGACAAGGGCAATCGCATCACGGTTCGGGCTGAAAGCCAGGCCGCGATCAAACCCACCGCAACGACAATTCCTAAAATCGCCGCCAAATGCCACCAGGGCATCGAGGCACTTGCTAGAAACCAATGCGGCAGTGTAGCCGCCAATGCGGCAACCAAACCGACAGCGACACCTGACAAGAGTAAAAGAATTTGTTCTTGGAACAACATAACTTGCAACCGACCGCGTGCAAATCCGACCGCTTGCATCAGCGCCAATTCCTTGCGACGTTCCAAAATGCTGCGCAACTGCACGGCCGCCAATCCAAACGTCCCGAGCAACAAACCCAATCCGCCCAGCGACTGAAAGGCGTTGAGGTAGGTGTTTTGTACGGACGCGAACTGTTCCAAAATGCTTTGGGTCGTATGCACGTCAAATCCGTAGTCGCCAAGTTGGTTTTCTAAACCCCTCACGTAATTCGATGTCTCGGTCGATTGCCTGCTCGCGATTAAGAACTCTCGATAGCCACTGATCGTTGGGAAAGTCGTTTCAAAATTGTGCTCGCCGATCAAAAGGCTGCCTTGAAAAATACTGTTTTCCAAAAAGCCAACGACTTCAAACGTCACGCTTTCTCCCGAATCAAAATGGACCTTGAAATCACTACCGACGGAATAGATCTTCAAACTATACATCGCTGTGTTCTTATCAATAATGGCTGGGACTCTCAATTCGCCATCGACCAGCCGCGAACTCCGATTGAGCATCGTCCATGGATTCGTTTTCTCGGCAGGCGACTCAGCGCGTGATCCCGCCCAGAGCATCGAAGATTTTGGTTGGTCAAACCGTTCCATCCAACGATCCGGCATGCCCAACACACGTGGCTGAGTCGATTGATAGAGGTTGTTACAACTCGCGTCTTGGCCAGGTTTGACACGCAACGAATAGATCAAGAGTCCCGTGTCCTTAGGCTCGGCAAGGCCAAGTTGCTGGCGACCTACCGAAGTAGCCAAGTCTGAAATAACGGGAACACTACTTCGCGCTAGCCATTGAGCACCACCCGTCGAACGCTCGGATGGCTGTAAACGGAAAGAACTAATCGCAACGATTAAAAACGTAGCCGATGCAACCAATCCGATGATTAAAACGCTTCTCATTGGGTTACGTCTCGCGTTTTCGTTAGCGAGATCAAGCAAAGTCTCAGCTTGCACGTGGATCTGATTTTTGAAACGGCGGCTAATCAAGCGGCGGTAGACGAAAATCAACAAGGCCGAAAGGACTAAAAACCCTGAACTCATGAACGCGCCGGCTTGTGCTTCACCGCCCAGTTGAGTTGCGGCAATCGACAAGACGATTGCGATAACCATCGAAATACTTGCGAGCCAACCCAACCATCTTGCCCGCGAAATCGAATAGGACTTCGGTTTTGCACTCCCCTGCCCTACCTCGTTATCGGCCTCATTCGTCCCAGCCAACAGTTGGCGTGCTGGCAGCTTGGCAAATCGTCGAATACCCAGCCAAAGCGTAAAAGCACAAACCAGAGCACCCGCCAAAAACCCAATGGTCGGAGGCAGCCATCCGACATGCAACTGCAGGAATGGCGTCGCAATAGCTCCAACCCACAATGTCTTAAGCGCCCAAATCATTCCCCAGCCGTAGGCAATTCCCAACCCTACTCCCACAATCGCCCCAAGGACACACACCGACAGCATCTCAAAAAACCAAATTCGCGTGATTCGAGCATGTCCAATTCCAACAGCTGCCATCAGACCCAATTGCTCGATACGTTGCTCAAGCCCTAAACGAAATAGAATGCCAACGAGCATCAACGCCGCCGCGATTATGAACATACTGAGCCCAAGAAATAGTGCGTCGAATGGTGTGGTGCCGCTTGCAGCACGAATCCCAATCCGCTTCAAAGGCAATGCGTTCATTCCAAACAAACTAGGCGACTTTCGCCATAACTCAATTAGTTCCTGCTCGGTCTGTTCCAAGCTATTTTCGGCAAATAATCGAAATCCCGTAACGCTACCAAAACGACTGCCCCAAAGTCGTTTACCCGTTGCAAAACTCACAAAACCTTTCGGCGTTGTGCGGTAACTGTCCCAGTATGAATCGTCTTCTGGCCGAAGTTGTTCGTTCATCGGAAACGGCAGGTCCCATTTCTCGATTGATTCGCTATCCGACAAACCTGGAACTTCGGGCGTGAAGTCTGGATCGTTAGCGGCTGTGGGGGGAGACTTGTATTCAGCCGGTGTGAGCTGTCCTCGTCGATAGACGAATGGTGAACTCGGTTCTGTCAATT
>JAHEAM010000034.1 GCA_024642765.1 Planctomycetaceae bacterium | reverse complement strand
AATTATCGACCTAGTTTAACATTTACTGCCATGAACGATTCGACCAAAACAGATACCACATTGCCAATACGCGTTGCCAAATTGGCTTTGGAAGACGGAACTTTGTTTGAAGGCGTCTTGCTCGGTGCAGCGGGCACGACGACCGGCGAAGTCGTCTTCAACACGTCCATGACTGGCTATCAAGAGATTTTGACGGACCCAAGTTACTGCGGCCAAATCGTAGCGATGACCTATCCAGAAATTGGAAATTACGGTTGTAACTCCGAAGATGTTGAAAGCCGCAAGCCGTTCTTGTCGGGATTCATTGTTCGCAACGTCAGTGAAATCTCAAGTAATTTCCGCGCCGACAAAACGCTGCAAGAATATTTGCTGGAAAATAAAATCACCGCAATCGCAGAAATCGACACACGTTCCTTGGTTCGCCACATTCGTAATCGTGGCGCAATGCGCGGTGTTATATCAACCGAAGTCCAGAATGATTGCGAGTTGGTCCAGCTCGCATTGGATTCGCCATCAATAGTAGGTCGTGATCTCGTCAAGGAAGTTGTCGATGGTCAACCTCGTCAATGGAACGAAACCTTGAGCTCATGGTGGCAAGCAACTGGACGAGGCGATAACACAGACGGACCACGAATCGTGGCTATGGATTTCGGAATGAAATGGAATATCTCTCGACACCTGGTCGATCAAGGCTTTCAAGTACAAATCGTGCCCGGTACAACGACTGCCGCCGAAATCCTGGCGATGAATCCCGATGGCGTTTTTCTTTCCAACGGACCAGGCGATCCCGAACCATTAGGCTACGCAATCGAGACAATACAACACCTGCTTGGCAAGGTGCCCATTTTTGGTATTTGCCTTGGCAATCAGTTGCTCGGTCTGGCTTGCGGCGCAAAGACGTACAAGCTCAAGTTCGGCCATCGCGGTGCGAATCAACCTGTGCTGAATCTTGATACGCAAAAGGTCGAAATCACCACGCAGAATCATGGATTTGCTGTGGCGGACGAAGGCCTACCGAGCTGCCTTCGAGTGACACACCGAAATCTAAATGACGATACGATCGCAGGATTTTGCCATACCCAACACCCAGCCTTTGCGGTGCAGTACCACCCTGAGGCTTCAGCAGGTCCTCACGATAGCCAGTACTTGTTTAACCAATTCCGCCAAATGCTCAGTGAACGTGCTACAGTTCATTAGCATCGGATCGTTGGCATATCACGCAGTTCTTTTTTCTGGCAAATCGATTTGATTTGAATCATCTTCGTTTGAATCATCATTGAGTATTTCCGAAGTTTGCTTTTTCGGTGGGCGGACATGGCCCTGGGGTCGGTAGCCGTTTAGGTTGACCTTGCGTTCAACCCAGTCTTGGGCAAGACTCGTCATTGAATTTAACGAATTCGCTAGTGAATCGCTGTAGTCATTGATTTGATCACGTTCCAAATCGGGTGGAACGTAGATTTTCGGGCCAAAAATTACTCGCACCTTACTGCCCGGGAAAGGCACGACAAATTTATCCCATGTATTGAGGCGTCTCACATAGCGCACACCAACGCCAACTGGAACGATTGGCATCTGCAGTTTTGATGCGACATACAATGCACCTGGGGCCATCTTGCGCCGCGGGCCCTTTGGGCCGTCTGGCGTGAACACGAGTGATGAATGCATCCCGATTCGTCTTAAACGCCTCAATGCTGCTGGACCACCGCGTGTGGAACTCCCACGCGTCATTTTAAACCCTATGCGTCCGGCAAATTGATTCAACCACTCAGCGTCCCTGTGCTGACTAACCAACAAAGTCAAATCGCACCAAGCCCATTTGGGTACCAGCGTAGCAATCGTTTCGTGCCAACACACGAAAACACAGAATTGGTTTTTGTGTGCGAAATGCCGCGGGTCCGACTCCGGCGAATATGCGGCAACTCGATAGTCCATCAACCGCGTGTAGTAGGGAAGGGCGGTTGCGCTTATTGCTCCAACGATTTCTTGCAATTTCGAGATTCGGCTCATAGAAACGAAGGAGGCACCCAGGTTGACTAAAAGTGTGAAGAGACAAAACACCACTTTTAACTCATCTGTTCCCAAGCTCAAACGCCAATCAGTGACACACAGCTAGCGTTGTGATTGATTACCAGCTACCGAACCACGTCCCTTGGAAAACTTCGGTTGCTGGTCCCGTCTTAAACACGTGATTTGAGTCGGCGTTCCACTCGAGTTCCAAATCTCCTCCGGTTAAATGGTTCAAGATCTTGCGCTCAGTGCGCCCTGCCAATACTCCCGCCACGCAAACGGCACTAGCTCCTGTGCCGCACGCGAGCGTTTCACCGCTGCCCCGTTCCCATGTCCGTTGAATTACTTCTGTCCGCGAAACGACTTTGACAAACTCGACATTGACTCGTGCAGGGAAATAAATCGAATTTTCAATCAATGGTCCCCATTTCCGCACTAACTCATCCGTCAGCTCTTCGACGAATACTACGCAATGTGGATTGCCCATCGAAACTGCAGAAATGATAAACTCTCGGTCGACAATCGAAATGGGCACATTCACGGCCTGCGCACCAACCAAAGTCGTCGGGATTCTGTTCGGTTGCAAAATGGGTTCTCCCATATCAACGCGAACACGTTCGGCAACGCCCGCGTTTGTAATCACTTGCACCGACAAAATGCCAGCGTTCGTTTCGATATCAAGTTGTTTTTTGGGGGCGAGATCGTGGTCGTGCATGTACTTTGCAACACAGCGAATACCGTTCCCGCACATTTCGGCTTCGCTGCCATCGGCGTTGAACATTCGCATGCGGCCGTCCGCTTTGTTCGAACGACAAATTAGGATCAATCCGTCACCACCAATTCCCGTGTGGCGGTCGGCGAGCCTTATTGCCAATTGATCGGGGCGCTCCGGTTCGGCCCCGGCAAAACAATCGATATAGACGTAGTCATTTCCCGCACCGTGCATTTTCGTGAACTTGATCGTTTGCTTTGCCATTCGCTAGACTGTCTGTATCCGAAGAATTAATGGTATTTTAGTAACGCGATTGAATGCGTGAAAAAAACTGATGTTCGGCAACTATTATGGACAAGGCGACCAACAATCGTCGAGTGGACGCTCCCGACCTTTGGTAAATGCATGAGCAATCTAAAAGAAAGTGACATTCGTTTGTGTTCAACCGTCGCGGCATGTGGCCTTTTTTTGCATTCCTAGTTTTGATTTATGGTTCGTGGCTTTTTATTTATTGGAATTATTCGTGTTGGGATGAACTCAGGACTCATTGGCAAATTGCATTGGCAATGTTTTTCGGATCGTATGTCGCAGGGTCCACGCCGATGGGCGGTGGCACCGTTGGCTTTCCGATCCTGGTCATGCTCTTACATGAAGTTCCGCAACTTGGTCGAGATTTTAGCTTCTGCATTCAATCGATTGGAATGACTTCGGCGAGCATCTTTCTGTTTTGTCGACGCGATCAGATTGACCGTCAAGTCTTGGTGTGGTCTTGCGCTGGCTCACTCATTGGCACGCCTCTGGGAATCCTCTTCATCGAACCCCTGATCAGTGGTCTTTGGATCAAGCTACTGTTTTCAATCCTGTGGGCCAGCTTTGGAGCATTCACGATTATCAAAATCGGGCAGATATCGGTGCCAACCAAACTAATCGGTATGGCCCAACCCATTCGCAATTGCGATCGAGTTTTGCCCTTTGTAATTGGCTTGATAGGTGGCGGCACCGTTGCGGCAATTACAGGCGTTGGGATCGATATGTTCGTTTATTTGTACTTGATATTAATTAAACGAACCGACTTGCGCATCGCAATTCCGACTAGTGTGGTCATTATGGCATTCACGTCCCTGGTCGGGGTTGCGACGCTGTCATTGAAAGGTCATTCTTTGGCGCCGGTATTTCCGTTTTGGTTGGCGGCGGCGCCGATTGTTGCGTTGGGTGCGCCTTTAGGATCGTTCGTTGTTCAAATGATCGGGCGCGGCATCACGTTGTTTGTCGTTTCGCTATTGTGTATCGTACAACTCGGTTGGTTGTGCGTTCAGGAATTCGAATCGTTGCAAGCGATTCACTGGATCGCCGTTATTTTGGGAACGTTTTTGGGTGTTGGTGTTTGTATTTATTTGCTTACCCATGGGCAACAAAACCACGACGCGATTCTCGTGAGACATTGCGACTAGGAGACTTTTTGACCAACTAATGCAACCACACCTACTGAAACGAATCGGAAAAATTCTCAAATGGAGCGTCTTGATCGGCGTGGGCCTATTCATCGCTGCGCCGCTCGTGGCCACCTTTGCCACCGGATTTTTGAAGCGTCCCGAGGCTCGTGTTGAGTTGCTCGAAGGGTTTCAGGGTTGGTGGTTGAAGGCCAGCGTATTGTTTATTGCCGCCTGGACATTTTTCCTGGGAAGTTGCCTCGCCAGTTTCTTGAATGTTGTCGCTTGGCGGTTGCCGCAGAAGATGACATTGCTCGGCAAAAGTCATTGCCCAGCTTGCGGTACGACACTATCGCTGCGCGAAAACATGCCGATTATCGGTTGGCTAGAGTGTGGTGGCGTTTCGAAATGTTGCTTCTTGCCGATACCTGTAAGGTATTTTCTGGTTGAAATCTTATTGGGCCTGATGTTTTTGATCCTCGCGGGACTTGAGCTCGGTCTTTCGGGCACAAGCTTGATGGGTTGGCTTGTTGAAGGACACCCAATGCTGCGAGGATTTCTCGAACCACAAACGTTTGCGATTTTGGGTGGGCATCTTACACTTGTCTGTCTATTGTTCACTGTTTCATTGATGCGATTTGAATGTAACCAAGTTCCACTCAGTATTTTTATATTTGGTTTATTTGCGGCAATCGCAACCGGTTTAGCCGCGGAGTCTTTAGGCTCAACTCCTTCGAATGCCATCGAGTTTATTGTACGGCTTGGTTTACGTATTACCGCTGGGTTGGCCGCCGCAATAATCCTATTGGCGGCGGAACGATTTTTCGTGGGAGCGAGATATTATGATTGTGCACGCGAGATTATTTTCGGCGTGGTCCTGACGTCAATGTTCCTGGGTTTAAACGGACTGGTGGTCAGCGTCGTTGGAATCGCCGTACTAACGATAATGCTGCGATTGCTTGGCCAGTATGGCGAAGGCTGCGGCTGGTTGGCGTTCGCACATCGCCTTTTGATCGCAACGTTTCTGCAACTCGTGTTTTGGCAGCAATTTGGGAACACAAAAATTGACTTTTAAAGAAGCAACCCATCTCAATTGCCGCGGGTGCGTACAAGGAAGATCATCGCTTCGCTGGGATTTAACTCAAATTCAAGCGATTTAATTTTATTCAAGTCCCGGCCGCTTCGTAAATCTCGCAGTGATTGTAGCTCCATGTCCCATATGAGTTGCAATGCTACAAACTGTTCGTCCAATCCTGTTCCCGAGCCTGGACCATCCGCTGAAACATCTCGCGTTGGATTAGCGACAACGGCCCAAATTTCATCGCCATTCGATTTTTGATAACGCAAGAGCTCGACTCCAAAGCCCTTGTGATCCATTCGCTTTAATCGAACTGGCTCCTTCCATGCGATCCGTTCAAGCCAGCCTTGTACCCTTTGCCGCCAGTGTTTTCCGATGTCGCCTGCTCGCATTTTTGAATCGAAATAAATGGTTGGTGATTGGTTGAGGTAAATGGCTTCTCCCTTCTCTAAGCGATTGCGAATATCTGCCTTCTTGAGTGTACGATCAACGAGCGGCTGACCAGCGTTCAGTTGGCAGCCCTCCAGAGGCAATCGCGCAGCAAAGGGCTCTTGAAATTTTTCTCCATCAATTTCATAGCGGCGTTTCCCATCAAACCACCCCTCGTCACGACTTCGGTCGATATCAAACAAGGAATCCAAGGGCGATTGCGAATAGCCACAACCGTGCTCGTCCACAATGCCGCAGCCATAGTCCGCTACTACAACACCACCGCCACGAACAAAGTTCTCAATCGCCTTGCACTCTTTTAGGCTAAGTGCAAAACACTGCCCCAGAACCAGCAGGCGAATTTCGCGGCGGTCCAACTCGCCTGCGATGAGTTCATGCGTATCGATAAATATTGGTTGAGCGCCCAAGTCCTCGAATAGCCGCGACCATGCAATTCGATTCTTGCCGCTGGAAAGACAGTCGTTGTCCAAACCCGATGACCGACGTGGCCAAGTCTTACCGTGAGCCGTCGCGTCGATTGCCCAACCCATTTGCACACTAGGGTGAGAATAGAGAATCGCGATGGGCGAGAAAATAGGCTCTGTTTCGGGATCGATCAAACCTGATAGCGCGGCCTGCTGGACCGCATCAAAAGTCGCCGATAATTTTCGAATTTCTGGGTCAATTTTGCCTTCCTCGAACCAAGGTCGTCCATTTCGTTCGGGCCAAGCGATGACACCTCGGCAACCATGTGCCAAATAGTACCAAAGAAACCACTGATCCGTCGCGAGATTTCCCGATGAGAAAAAAGTCTGCGTGCGCGCGGGTCTTGGCGATTGCGACCAAAAACTTCTCAGCAATTCATTGGTTCCGCCGATGTCGTAGGCTTCTATCCATTGCAACGCATGTCGAATCTGACTGTAATCAAAACCACTATAAGCCGATGGCTGGTGGCCACCGACGACGCCGGCAGGAACACCAGGCAATCGTTCGTTTGAATGTCGCACCAGCTCTGAAAGACTGACGGCTAAAGTAATGTCGTTGAACGCTCGAAAATCTAGCCATGACGCCAACTTCCACTCTGCGGGAGGAAGTTCATTCAACTGATTACGGACTGACTCGAAGGTGCTAGGCTGAAGTTCGTCAATACGTGAATTCGACAGTCCCCAAGCCCTGTGGAAAGATTTTTCGTCCGGGTACTGCAGTGGCAGCCACTTTCGAAAAATGCCCAACGAAAGAGAGCTGTTGTCCAACTCCAAAGGCGAATTGAAACTGCCAACTGAAATCTCGTCGTCGAACGCCACGCCAACAATCGGACCTTTCTGGATACTCGCTAAATTTTTGTCAAGGCGTTCCTTCAAGGTCTTCATCGTTTTCGAGTCGAGTAGTGACCATGGTCGCGAGGCGGCGACACCCGTCGTCGGTATCTCCTTCAGTCCACTTTCTGGTGTTAAATGCAAAATCCCTTTTCCCGCGACGTGATCGACATAGAATGGCCAACCCTTCTGAATTGCAAATTCGGCAGCCGCCTCCTGCCCCTGGCCGTAGTCGATATGCCAACCATGCAAATTCAGTTGCTTGTAGGATGCCGAGTCCTGCATCGCGTCGGTTTTGTATTGCCAAACGAGGATTAAAAAGCCGTAGGCCTGATCGATGCTCCGAGCAGGAATCCCAGCAACCTTCCAGGCCGGGCGCTGCAAAGATTGCTTTTCTTGCAAAAGCAGTTTTTCAATCGCGCGATCGGAAGTTTGTGCTTGCAAATCGCCTGTTAATACCTGAAGTAAAAGAAAAACCAGCGTGCAGACTTTACACTTGAACATGCCCCAAATTCCTTTTGAAATGACAGGCTCCGAACCATCATCAACTTTAATTGTAGCCAAGTTCATCGGACAAAACTTAGTTTACGAGGGCGTTCCCGTACCTTTGCGTTTTGCGACATTGCTACTAAGATAACGGGACTAGACGAAGCCAACGTCGGCAACGCCTATCTCTTAACTCTCGAAGCTCATAATGAATCGAACTGCGCGGCAAACCATTTCTTATTTGACACATCGATTCCGCGATGTTGGGCTTGAGCCAAACCGTCGACATGGCCAGAATTTCTTGGTCGACTTGAATTTGATTGAATTGCTGGCTCGCAGCGCAAAACTAAAACCAAACGACGTGGTACTTGAGGTCGGAACCGGAATGGGTTCGCTGACTTCGCTGCTAGCCGAAATTGCCGCACAAGTCGTCACGGTCGAAATCGACGAGCACTTGTATCAATTGGCTCAAGAAGAACTCGAGTCTTTCGACAACATCAACATGTTGCATATGGATGCACTTAAGAACAAAAATCATTTCAACCCTTTGGTTCTCGATGCGTTGAAAACTGCGCTCGAAGTTTCTCCGGACCGTCAATTGAAACTTGCTGCCAACTTGCCGTATAACGTCGCCACACCCATCTTGAGCAATTTGTTGATTTGCGAACTTGTACCAACATCATTGACGGCTACGATTCAATTGGAATTGGCGGATCGCATCATTGCGTCACCTGGCTCAAAGGACTATGGCGCGCTGAGTGTTTGGATGCAAAGTCTATGCGAATGTGAAATCGTCCGCACGTTACCACCAACAGTTTTTTGGCCGCAGCCAAAGGTCGATTCCGCAATCATTCATCTTGAACAAGTCATCGAACGTCGCAATGCAATTCCGAATCTCAAGTTTTGGCACGACTATACACGTGTTATCTTTTTCCATCGCCGCAAGTTTCTGCGTGCAGTTGCCATCAGTGCCTTTCGCGACAAATTAACGAAACCGGAAGTAGACGAAGTGTTGGTAAGTCAAAACATGACGCCCCAAGCTCGCTCGGAACAATTGTCTGTCGAAACGCATCTTGGGTTGTGCGAGGCGTTTCGCCAAAAATTAATTGCCCTCGGCAAACAAGAAGCGTTCTTGCTTTGATAGTGCAACTTTATAGGCTGAGGGACGATTGCCAAATAGCAGTCACTTTAGCCGAACGGGCAAGAGCCCTCCGGTATTAAAGACACTAATTATGGCAATGAACCGGACAGCTTGCGTCTGCTAAAAATGGTCGCAAAGCCAAAAAAGCACCCGCTCTAAAGAAATGGTCGCAAGCGAGTATCAAGCAAAAAAAGCGGACGGAGAGGGATTCGAACCCCCGGTACCATTACAGTACGTCGGTTTTCAAAACCGGTGCCTTAAACCAAGCTCAGCCATCCGTCCACGCTTTTTTCAGCGTTTGCGATGTTTGGATTTGCTATTTTTTGCATTCCAATCACGTCAACTCGCGGCTTGTTGCATTATATTGTTCGCACAATTAATGACCCATATGTTAGCCGGATGTTCAAACGTGGAACCATCGCAGGAAAAGTTTACCAAATTCACTATTCCAGACAAGCCATATCCATCGTACCCTCTCTTTGCACGTCAAAACGGGAAGTGTTGTCGGGTAAGCAGTAAGATTTCGGGCTGTGGGCAGACCGGAAAGCTGCGATTGAACAGAAAAATCAAGGGCACCACGGTCTCAAAATAGATCAGACAGGTTCACTTCATTACTAAGACGAAGACGCATAACCATTTGCAATTCGATACCGTCGGAGCAAAGGTATATTGTCGTAAAACCAAATTCGCAGAATTTTGCTAATGGAGCATTAACGCGGCCACAAATGTCGATCCAGGCGTTTAGTCGAATGGCGACCGATCCTTAATTATTGGAGGGGCTGCAACCAAACGAATTCACGTTTTCCGAAACAGAAATTCGGAAATTCCGCTTAGAAGGCGTCACGCGGACGGATCTCGGCAGTATTGAACTAGGAGATCGAAACTTACGACAAACTTTTTTAGCGAGAAATACAATGCCAGACGGAAAACGCCGCCGCCGACACTCAGACAATCAAGCTCGCCGACAATGGTACGCCCAACATCGCTCACGACGATTTGCTAGACGATTTGGCAGATCCAAAGACGCCTAGTTGTAACACACTAAGCAAAAAAACTTTAAACGCACAGCGGCAGCTCAGGGAGGAACTTGCTTAAGCTGCGGGTTAGGATTTTGCCATTGCATTATGGCCGATGAATATACTCGCAGCCTCTTCGGGATTTCGCATACAATTGGTGCAAGTTTAAAAGCGAGCCACTGAACCGGTTTTTCTTCGCAAATGTTCACTCGCTTGCGCTTCTGGCTTGTGTTTGTGCCAATTCAAAACTCGCGATTCAGGCTTATATTGGAGCGGTGTTATTGTTTCCTATGAGTGCGTGGAGGAGAATTCCGCCGGCTACTGAAACGTTGAGCGATTCGGCGGCGCCTACGCGTGGGATAGTCACGGCTTGATCTAAAATAATTACAATGTCTTGCGACAGACCGTGTGATTCGGAACCTAGTATGAGTGCGTAAGGTGAATTGCACGACGTGTTGCCGAGAGGCGTGCCGCCCGCTGCCGTTGCCCCAATCAGCGAGTACTTGTTTTTTTGCAGGCCCCGGCAGGCATCGACGAGCTCCAAGTAACTAACTTTCACACGCAAAAAGGAACCCATCGTAGCCGCGATTACTTTGGGATTGTAAAAATCGACAGTCGTCGGAGACGCAATGATTGTGTCGATTCCAAACCAATCCGCCGTACGGACGAGCGTCCCAAGATTGCCAGGATCGCGAACAGAATCGAGGACAAGCAAATTACGGCCTTTGCTCACAATATCCGCCATCGATAGCGGGGGAGCCTGGCGAGCTACCGCGAGAGCGGAATCGTTACTCTCAAGCGTTCCGATGCTGCACAACTCAGCGGCAGTCACCAAAGTGCATGATACAGAGTGTGGCATTGTGGTAGGCAGAAATTCTTGAGTGCAGAATATGCATTCAATGACAAAATCGGAAGCGAGCAACTCGGAAACATTCTTTTCACCTTGCACCAGAAACAGCCCCGTTTCCTTGCGGTATTTTTTGTTTGCGAGCTTGCGGACGTGTTTCTTTTGCATTCCGAAATTGTACCACGCCTCAACCGATCGTTGTCCGGCCCTCGAAGATGGTAGATTATTTACTCACTCAGTTGATTGAAAAACTACTCGGGAGAATCAAAATGTTTCGATATGATCTTTTCAGAATGGCAGCGATCGTAATGGTAGCGTTCGTATATGTCGGCCAAATCGCAGCGGATGAAGGCCAACCGTTGGCTATTCGGGTTTGGCCCGAGCAAGTTGTTTCAATCGAGACGCAATGGGGATTACGTTTGGCGATTCGACTGAACGGTGATTCGCCCAATGAAATCGGGTTTGAAGTCGATCAGATTGTCACCCTATCAGACCAAGTTGGGCATGTCCTTTTTCGGGAACCCAACATAGAGCATGTATCTTGGTTGCCAACTGCAGAAACGAAAACGATGGATCCCAATCGGATGTTAGTCGAATCGATTGACAGAACTGCCTTGCGCATTTTGGTCGATGGCGTGCATATCGTTATTTCGAATTCAGAAGCAAAAATAGCGTTTAAAAAGAAACCTGATGCGATAGATGTTTTGGTTGTAGGGCGAGCAGGTGATGCGAGAGTTTTCGACCCGGCAATGATTTCTTTTGTGGACGCGTATCAACCGCGAATCGTCGTTCCAGTGGGATTCGCGGAGACAAAGTCAGTGGGTACCCTGAATGTGGAGCACAACACGCTGGCGGTTGCGGCAACTCCAACGGCGGTAGACTCTGAGAAAGCGGCTCGTCGAATCGTGATCTTGAGCAACAAACCGTGGCAGATGCCAGAGGACTTCGAATCGCTTTTTAAGGCGATGGAAACAGCTTGTGCCGATTCGCAAAAAATTTTTACAGAGCTTTCAGTCATGCAAATGAACTTCAAGCCGTCAAATGGAACTCATACCCCTCGTTGGAATGCCGAACACATGATGGGGCGGCAGTTGTTGTTTTTCTCGCAAGTGTACCATGCGGTCGATCCAACCATTGAAATCATGGACTTGAACCCAAAACAAATGCCCGCCGACTACGTGTTCGCGCACGAAGACTGGACCGGTGCCGAAGAAGCTCGGCAGCTAAAACGGGTGAGCGATTTTTGTCGACGTTTTGCCTTTCTGCTCGATGGCATGAAAGTAACGGAAAAAGCCAAGGGGACGATGTGGCCCAGCATGAAGGCATTGCTGGTCCAAATGGATCGCCACTACAACGAACACACGGCCAATACGATCAAGAAATTCGAATTGCCTGACTGGCCAAAAAACGACAAAAATGGAAAATAGTTATTTCGCTTGATCCCAATCCACACAAAACCGTACGACAAAATATGAAAGCACACAACGCACTTTCGCAATCTGCTGCCACACCTCAGTCGGCCTTGCAGTTTTTGAAAGAAGGTAACATGCGTTTTGTCAGCAATTTGAAGGCAAATCGTGATCTTTTGAGTCAGGCCAATGAGACACGCGATGGCCAATGGCCTTTCGCAGCAGTTCTCAGTTGCATCGACAGTCGCACATCTGCCGAGTTGATTTTTGACCAAGGCTTGGGCGATATTTTCTCGATTCGGATTGCTGGAAACGTTGTCAATACAGATATCATTGGCAGCCTCGAGTTTGCATGTCGAGTTGCCGGTTCGAAATTGATTGTCGTTTTGGGGCATTCGAATTGCGGCGCGATCAAGGGAGCGTGCGACCACGTCGAGATGGGAAACCTCACGGAGTTGCTTTCAAAAATCCAACCTGCTGTGTATCAAGAGAGCCGGCAGTTCGATACCGACTTTTGCACTTCTCGTAATTCCGAATTTGTGGAAGGAGTTACGATCCGCAATGTGAAACGTTCAGTTCACTCGATTGTAAACCGCAGCCATATATTAGAAGAGATGATTTGCAACGGTGAAGTGGCCATCGTGGGAGGAATGCATTACCTTGATTCGGGTGAAGTCGTTTTTTTCGATGACACTTGGACTTCGAATACTGATGAAATCAAATTGGCGAACCAAAAAGATGCGTCAGGCGACGCACGTTAGACTAGGAAGTACATTTTTTCGGCAAGTGCCATAACCCTGCGTCGCTCATTCAGTTTACAATGCAACGCAAATGCGAACCAAAAAATGGTTCCAATCTGTTGAACTTGAATGACGACTATGATCGCGTTGCGAGAGCTCAACTGCATCAAAAATAATCACCACGAGGATTTAGTTTTATGAATCTGGAATCAAAACGGTCGTTGACGACTGTGCAATGGTTGGTCTGTATTATGGCCGCCATTGGATTCGCGTTTGACATTTACGAATTGTTGATGTTACCCGTGATCTTGAAGCCAGCTTTGGCAGAACTTGGAGGCCGGACTGCCGAGGGAGCTTTAGTCTATGCTCCTGGTAGTGCGGCCTATCTCGAATGGGCCCGAACATTGTTTTTTCTGCCCGCGATCGTGGGCGGACTCTTCGGATTACTCGGTGGCTATCTAACGGATTGGCTGGGGCGAAGACGCGTATTGACTTGGAGTATTTTGTTATATGCCGTCTCCGCCGCAGCGAGTGGATTCGTAACAACGGTGCCGCAACTATTGATCCTGCGGTGCCTCGTTTTCACGGGTGTTTGTGTTGAGTTTGTTGCTGCAGTTGCTTGGGTCGCTGAAATTTTCGACGACCCGCGTCAACGCGAAAAAGCTTTGGGATACACGCAAGCATTTTCTTCAATTGGTGGCTTGTTGGTCGGAGTTGTTTTTGGCTTGATCGCGTATCTTTCGCCCCGCTTGCCAGCGATTAGTGGTGGACATGAGGCATGGCGTTACATGCTGATCTCAGGTGTCATTCCTGCGCTGCCGTTGATTTTCATTCGCCCGTTTTTGCCCGAATCACCGAAATGGCGGGAAAAGAAGGAAGCAGGAACGCTAAAACGCCCGAGCTTTGCGGCGCTGTTTCAGGGCGGACTTGCGCGGACAACGATCATAACAACGTTAGCGTTTGGCGCTAGTTACGGTATGGCATTTGGTGCGATTCAACAACTCGCCCAAATTGTACCCGAGCACATTGCGGTCAAAAAGGAAATGGATGTCGCAGTCGCACGGGCTCAAGAGCAAGCGACTGCCAACGGCGAGGGTAAACTGAGTCCTCCAAAGGCCGGAGCAATGAAAGGCAAGGCTCGAGACGAGGCCGTTGCGAGCGTCAATATATGGCAGGAAGTTGGCGGGCTGGTTGGCCGTGTTTTGCTGGCGATTTTGGCTTTGCAGATTGTCGGTCGCCGCAACTTGCTACGCATCTTTCAAATTCCAGCGCTCATTGCCGTGCCACTCGTGTTTTGGTGGATCGGAGGGGGATTCGCCGCGAAGGGCGCTGTCCTACCGTTGGACGACGAGGGTTCCTTGATTTGGATCAAAATCGGTATTTTTGTCGCCGGGTTGTTCGTTGTTAGTCAATTTAGTTTTTGGGGCAACTATATTCCGCGAGTTTTTCCACTTCATCTGCGTGGAACTGGCGAGAGTTTTGCAGCGAATATTGGTGGGCGGATTCTGGGAACAGCTGCCGCTTGGCTGACTTTGACATTGTCGTCAAAAATCCCTTTCTCGTTTATTAGTTCAGAGAGCGGCGGGACGTATAGCAAGCTGGCGTTGACCGGTGCCATTGTTGCGGCTGCCTATTGTTTAGTCGGCGTCATTTGCAGTTTCATGTTGCCGGAGCCAAAAAGCGAGGCGTTGGAAGATTAAGGTCGTCACAAACGGACTTGTGAACCTTCCCTATTGGTTCCTTGCAGATGTGTGTTTTTTCATTGCGGCGAGAGTTTTTTCGCTGACGTGGTGTTCGATGCCTTCTGAATCAACTGTCGCCGTTTCGTGATCCAAGCCGAGAGACAATAGGAAGTTCAAAACGATCAAGTGTCGTCGCTTGGATGCTTCGGCCAGTTTCTTCCCTTTTTCG
>JAHEAM010000425.1 GCA_024642765.1 Planctomycetaceae bacterium | reverse complement strand
GGAATGGAAGGCTGCCCTGCGCTCGACGCCACACTCATCAGAATCGGCAGTGCAACTATTTTGATCATTCTTTGGTTCCTTTACCAAAGAAAACTAGCCGAGTTGACGAAACGAATTCTTGATCCAAAAAAACTGAAGTTGATTATACCTGCAACGGCTATTGGGACCTGGATGGGGATCTGGATGAGCCAACTCGCTTACGAAAAAACGACCAATATTGCGGTCGCACAAACAGTACTCGCGACCAGCCCAATCTTTGCAATTCCGATGGCCTACTTTTGCTTTCGGCATCGAGCAACGGTTCTAAGCGTGATTGGAACGGCGATTGGTATTGCCGGGATTTATTTCGTCGTGCAGAAATAGCTCGGCTTGCAAACCAATGAATTGTGAGCCAAGCAGGAACAAGCAACTGGGTATGTGACATCAAAATAGTTTTGGCACACTAAATTTATCGAGTAATCCTGGAACCTTTGTTGCATATAGTTCCATTCTTCCGAGTTCAGGATTTCGAGGATTTTGGCGAAACGTCTGGAGCTTGGCTTCGCAAAAGCCCAGGTACTTCAGAATAGGTGTCATGACCTTGGGGCCGGTCGGCCGCCAATTCAAACCGTAAACTCCCGACATTCGGCTAGTAACGTTTTCCAAACCCGGTAACAAGTATCCATCGGGATCGCCCCAACTCGTCTGCGAATTGAAGATCAAGACCTCACGAGTCAGGTCAGCAGCTTTCTTCAGTCCCGCTACTGGGTCTGGCAAATGATAAAATATTCCTTTGAACATTGTGACATCAAACAGGGGCAAATTGCGTTTGTCCAAGTCATACAAGTCGCAAACGGAAAATTGAATTCGGTCGGTTGGCGAAACGGTTCGATGAGATTTCACCCAATTCGCTTGGTTGATCCAATGGTCGCGTGCATCGAACCCAAACGAAAAATCAGCTTCCATTTCACGTGCTGTAAAACAATAGACGCCGGCATTGCAGGCGCAATCCAAAAATCGTTTTCCTTTTAACCCGTCGTCATAAATCGTATCAACTATCGAGCGAAACGAATCAGCCAATGCAAGGAGGCTGACATTATGATTCGCATCGCGTTCCAGTGTGCCAGAGGCCGCGAAGGCCTTCCCGGTACTGAATTGTTCGGTCAAAGGAATGTCATGATGCCATGGACCAAGGGAACGAATTTCTTCCGACATTTGTTCGATCGATTTCATTTTTCCGTTCTTTAGCGAATAGTTTCCTGGAGCGATTTGCCTATCTTGATTGCATAGAAACAAGTTGCAAGTCGCAACTCTAGCATGTGCAGCCGACAAAAATCATGTCAGTTCTTGCGCGATCTTGCAGATATTCTCGACCGTGATGCCAAAATGTTCATATAGGACTTCAGCCGGCGCGCTAGCGCCAAAGCTCTTCATGCCAACAAATCGACCGTTCGCGCCCAAGTATTTTTGCCACCCCATTTCCAAACCAGCTTCGACAGCAATTTTGGCAGCGAACAATTTGGGTAGAACAGATTCTCGATACGCTAAAGTTTGCTCATCGAATAGTTCCCAGCAAGGCATCGAAACGACTCGAGGTTTGATGCCTAGTTCGACGAGTTGACGGGCAGCCTGCATGCACAATTCTAGTTCGCTTCCCGTACCGATCAGAATCACATCAAACTCTGAGTGCGGTTGCCATACAACATAAGCGCCTTGAGACAGACCACGTGCCTGTGGATACTCGGTTCGATTCAATTCCTCGACATTTTGCCGCGTTAGGACCAAAGCCGTGGGGCGACGTGTCTGCTGCAACGCCACGCGATAGGCCTCCGCGGTTTCTGCTCCATCCCCTGGGCGAATCACCAAAAGATTAGGAATCGCACGGCAGGCAGCCAGGTGTTCAACAGGCTGATGCGTCGGCCCATCCTCTCCCAATCCGATCGAATCGTGCGTCAGCAAATAGATCACGGGCTGGTGCATCAATGCGCTCAGTCGCAACGCAGGCCGCAAGTAATCGGTGAACACAAAAAATGTCGCGCAGTAGGGCCGTAATCCACTCAGTGACATTCCGTTGCAAATTGCTGCCATCGAAAGTTCGCGAATCCCGAAATGAAAGTTTCGGCCTCTGAATTCCTCCGCCGAAAAATGACCAGCGCCCTCGAACTCCAACAGGGACTTGTTGGATTCGGCCAAGTCTGCTGACCCACCGATCAACCAAGGAATCTTTTTGGCGACGAGATTCAGCACTTTCCCAGACCAAGCGCGCGTGGCAGACGCTTTTGGACCCGAAGCGAACGAATCGATCGCTTCTTCCCAACCAGCGGGCAATTCTCGATTGAATATGCATTTCAAATCTGCTGCAGCTTTGCCATCTATCGATTTCAATTGCGTTTGCCATGCCGCACAAAGTTCGGCTCCGCGCGCACCCAGCGTCGCTGCGAAATGCTCAACAACTTCTTCGGGAACGTAAAAGGCATCTTGCGTCGGCCAACCATAAGCGGTCTTTGCAGCCGAAATCTCTTCTGCGCCCAATGGAGCACCGTGAGCGGCGGCCGTGTTTTGTTTCTTGGGCGCGCCGAATCCGATGATACTGCGAACGATGATAATCGTGGGGCGATCGTTTGTATTTTGGAATGATTTTAGTGCTCGGCGAAAAGCATCTAGGTCGTTCGCATCGTCGACTCGGATCGCTTGCCAACCCAACGCTTCAAACTTGTCGGCGATGTTTTCACTAAACGCCAAATCGGTTTTACCTTCGATCGTGATCTTGTTGTCGTCATAGATCCAACACAAGTTGTCAAGCTTAAGGTGACCAGCCAATGACGCCGCCTCAGTCGAAATTCCTTCCATCAAATCGCCGTCACTGCATACGGCGTATACGTTGTAGTTCAAAAAACTAGTATCGTCTGGGCTGTAGGTTGCACCGAGCCACTTTGAGGCAATCGCCATGCCAACACTGTTCGCAATTCCTTGCCCCAGTGGACCAGTAGTGGTCTCTGCGCCCGTCACTTCGCCATATTCCGGATGTCCCGCGCATGGGCTGTGAAGTTGCCGGAAGTTTCGAATGTCATCGAGACTCACAGCTGCTTCGCTGCTGCCATCCGCACGCCGCACTCCGGCCAAATGTAGAACAGAATACAAAAGCATCGACGCGTGGCCGCATGACAAAACGAACCGATCCCTGCCAGGCCAATGCGGATTCAACGGATCGTATCGCAGCCAATTGGCCCAAAGCTCGTAGACTAACGGCGCGAGAGCCATGGGCGTTCCTGGGTGCCCACTATTGGCCGCTTGAACAGCATCCATCGACAGTGTTCGAATCGTGTTGATACTGAGTTGTTCGATCGACTGTGTTGCGGTGCTCATGCCCCTTTGGCTCCTTCAAAAAAACGTTGACTCATTGCGACCTAGATTCCTAGAGGTTATCGCTCGGCGGGATGTTCGCCAAGGGTTCTTGCGCAAATTCAGTTTTGATCGTCTCCCAGGGAACGCTCAAGACATAATTCCTTTCTTAAACTGAAGAATTGAACGATTATTGCCTTTTATTCTGCACCAAAATGGGCGAAAATGACCAAGAAGACTTTTAGCCGAGCAACATTTTGCGAACAATTGTGTTTGACAATTTTGAGTGTGTCAAAACACAAAGTCTCAATTCCACATTTGGGAACAAACGGATGAATAATTTGCACGATCGTCGACTGTTCAACAAACGACTTGGCCAGGCCCTGTTGACTGTCGCGGGTGTATCCACATTGGGAGTGGGGGCATCCACACTGCCGCTGTTTGCAGATCGCAAGGCGTCCAAAAACGAAAAATCTCCTGAAGAGTTAATTACACCCGAAACGCGTCGTGCTATCGAC
>JAHEAM010000424.1 GCA_024642765.1 Planctomycetaceae bacterium | reverse complement strand
GTTCGGTTATTTTGCTTGTTGCCGCGCGCTGAGCGACTTGCATCGTCAATTGTTGGATAGCCCCGCGATCAAATGTTGGCTTTGTAAGTGTGCCCGTGATCGGGATTTTGATGGTCTCGCCTTTAAGAGCTTCAAGCCATTTTTCGCCACTTACCCATTCGTCCAAAATGGGGATCTCGGCGATCATGCTGACCGATTGATCGAAGCCAACGCTGCCGCTGGTTGTCATCGTTACATCTTTGACTTTGATTCGCATTTGTTGATGATGAACGCGGCCATTGGCAACAGCGATGGGAACAGTTTGTGGTTCCAGTCGCAGCCAGACAGAACGATCGCGTGTGTCAGGAGTCGCGTTTGGCTTTAGCATCATTCGCAGTGACTCAACAGTCGAGATAAGCTCTTTGCCCAAGGGGCCGGCTCCGAGCGTAACATCAGAAAGTGTGATTTCACCGCGGCCTTCCACCTTCGTGTAATCTGTTAGAGGCAGTTGAAAGCCTTTCGAAGCGACCGAAATTTTGCCTTCGGCTGCAGTCACGTCAGCAACGAGCGGCGCGACGAACTTCATCCAGTCGCGGCATATTTCTGGCGTCAATGTGACATTGGTCAACATTGGCCCTGCATCTAGAATCGCCATTTGCTTCGGATCGTTCAAATCGTAATGCGGCGAAAACGAAACGGTTCCCTGCGAGAAGGGGATATCGCCGGTTTGCAAGACGGCCTGGCCCTCGACAAGACCTGCGTTGACGGTTGCAGCGCCCACAGGCAGCATAAAAACATTGCCATGTTCCCAGCCGACTTGCGTCACGACTTTTAAATCACGCGGCGGCCAAACCGTTTCAGGAGCTTTCGAAAACACAGGTCCTTGCACCGAAAAATTTTGTTGTTGGCGACCGGCGAGTTTTACGGAATTGTAGGCATAGGCGTCTAAGAGTCCCTGAACCTTGACCCAATCGGGGCTCCAAGTCCCATGCACTTCAGTGATCAAAGTGCCTGCCAAATCAGCGAGTGAGCCATCAGCGGTGACTTGAACCGATGAGCCCACGACCTTCAGGCCAGAGAAAGTGACGTGGTCGAAATCCTGCTTGAAACCCCATTCGGTTTGAAAATTAATGACTGGTTCGCGCAGCAGTGTTTGCCAATCAGCAGCGGTTGTCGCGGTTTGAGGTTGGGGTTGAGCGACGACAAAGTCTGTTGCCTTGCCCGTCAAATTGCCATGAATCTCAGTGGCATCGGAAGTGAAACTAATGTTGCCCTCCAGGCCGCCGAAGTAATGAATGGCGGCTGGATCAGTAAACAAATCGAGCCAATTCAAAACGCGATGGGTATCGGCACGAAATGCAACTCCGCCGGATGCGTTCAAGAACGTATCGTATGCGATTGCAATTTTGTCGCCACGTGCTGCGATACTGGAGCACACGAGGGTTACTTCAGGAAACGTTAAAACGCCAGTGCCAAAATCAAACGCCAGGTTACCTTCACCACTGGCTTCGGGCTCATCAATGTTCATACCGTAACCTACAAAACGCCAGTTTTTGATTTGATATTTGAGCGAGGTAAATTGCATCGACTCTTCATCAAGTTTTAACAAGCCGGTGATTTGGGTTTGGCCGTCAGTGTTGAGGAAGCTCAAGTCGCAGACGACACCGGCATGATCTAGCCAGCGGGCGAGGCGGCCCGACGCAGCGCAGTGAGCTGTCCACGATTTTTGAGTCATGATGTCGGCAACAGACTCTGCTAGTACCAGTCGAACGCGTTCGCCGCCGATTGTGACCTGAGCATCGCCCGAATCGATTTTCGCAGAGCCATTGACGAGTGCCGTTGCCAAACCGCTCACGGTGGCCTTCAATTCCGAATCGCTCCATGGCTGCATGCCCGGCAAAGCCAATGTTGGACGATCGATTTTGAATTCGCCCGAAAACTCTAGTGGTACGTTGACGAGGGAAAGGCCCGTTTGTGAGTTCGGATCCGATGGTGCGACATCCCAACCAAACTTCCCGTCGACCACACCTTTTACATTGCAGCCGCGGAGGTCTACGAATTGGGACAGGCGTTGCATTAAGATCGAAAGATCACCGCGCGTCTCGAATGCGCCCGTTTTTTGGTCCGCTTTACCCGTTATTGTCAAAAAATCGGATTCGCATTTGAATTCATCGATCGACCAATCACTGCCGCGTTGACTGACCACCGACACGATGCGCAACGGCTGCTGCCACGCAAGTCGTTGTCCATTACGCACAGCGACCAAGTTGGCCGTATCCAAATTCACGACGAGGCGACCTGCCCCTTGCTCCGGTCTACTATGGACTTGGCAATTGACTTCACCAGATTCGACGTTGAGATCGTCATACAACTGAAACGTCTTGGGTAACATCTTTGTTAGCCGCGCTAGATCGATCTGGCCATTCAATTGAAATGGGGTTTCGACGAGCATGGGTTGTTCTGCGATGCGAGTCAATTGGCTCCAGTTGAATTGCCCGTTGGTTGTCACTCGACCAAAGTCGCAAGATACTTCGAGACCATCAGCGTTGCCACCTTCTGTGGTTAAGTCGATTTTTCCGAAGGCCACGAGTTTACTCATTCGCAGAATGTCACTTCCAAGATATTTCGGTGCCGAGGCGTGTAGATCCGTCAGGGAAGTGTTTTGGACTTGAATTTTTGCTTCCTCACCGCCTTTTTGGAACTCGACTAACACATCGCCATTAAATTCACCGGCTAAGTCGACGACGCCAACGACGCGTTCGAGTATTGGGGCCAAACAGCCTACCGCAATCTCTTCTACAAGTAGGTGCATCCGACCATTGTCGATCAAAATTTCGGTTTTTTGTTCGTCTAGGGCAATGTCCAAGTCAAGTTTGCCGAAGCTTTGATCGCGGTTCACGTCGGCCGTTACCCTGGCCGTGATGGCTGAGGTTGTTGCCGTGTGGATCGCCGCGTTGAGGTGAGACAAGTTCCACGCCTGTGGTTGACGTTGTGAGGCGAGGGTGACTGTGCCGTCCACGACTTTGACGGATATTTGGGGGAGCGGGCTGTTGGATTCCGACGACTGTGGTTTGTCGATTAGTTTCGCGATTGCGTCCTCGACATTACTGCCGCCCTCACGAGTGAGCAGATGGAGTTGCGGCCGCAAGATTTCGAATTCGCCCAAACTAGATTGCGTTAAGAACTGAAAAAGTCGCTTGGATGAACGTACTGTTTCGATTTGCGCAAGTGATTCGCCAGCACTGTCGTTGACTTCGACACCATCGAGACGTAGCGTTTGAAACCAGCCGATAGAAAGTCGGTTGACTTTGATGGTGCCGTGAAAATCTTTGAGTGCCCAATTGATGAGCGGCTGGTGCATCGACGTCCAGCCGATGAGGTTCGGCAGAATCGCGATCAAAATCAAAAGGCCAATGAATAGCCACCCCAGACGTCTCAACCAGCGAGCTCCCTGGCGGCGCTCGGCACTTCGTTGTCGCGATTCGGTTGTGCGGTTAGTCGATTCTAGTTCGGACGAATTTTCGGAATGTTGACGACGACGTCGGGGCACGGCAATATCTCCTTCGGCGAACGATTTACATCGTTGATTACATAACATGCCGCGCAAGAGCGATCGTGATAGCTCAATCCGGGGCGGCCGGATTGTATCGAGCTGCCCAAATGTACGCCAGACGGAAAAACGCAGGGTGAATTACGCGGTGATGCCGCGAGTGTGCTAGCGACGATGCAAGGTTAGCGATTACCATGGCTTCATGACAACGACGCAAACAATTGAAAAGCCCGAGTTTCGTGGCCGAGAACGCTTGGCCGCGAGCTATGCGTTTTTGTGGTTCTTCATGATGATGAGCGGTTATAACGTGTTGCGGCCA
>JAHEAM010000033.1 GCA_024642765.1 Planctomycetaceae bacterium | reverse complement strand
CAAGTTGTGAACAATTGTTGAACGTAATGGAATAGAGGCCAAGCTCCGTTTTTGACCCGCGCTTATTTGCCGCGCTGTCAAGTTGCCCATAGCGTGCATGCTCAATCGTTGTCGACCGAAACGGGATAGAGGGCTCGCGTGTGTAGGCTCCGCTATTGGGACACCAAATATCTGTCGAATCGTTCATGCGAACGGCAGGCGTGACGTGGCTCGCGGCAAATAAGTCTTCTTGGATGTTAAGCATTGCGTTGGAACTCGCGCTCATCAACATAATGTCAATATAACCCTGCGCGACGATTTGGCGAATCGAGCTACGAAATTCTTCCAGCGACCGAAAGGTCTTGCGGTTGTTGGCGGAAACGACAGTGTCCGCTCCCGTGGCTGAAATACCGAAGGCCATGTCTGGGTCTTTGGCGTCGGCTAGAATAAAATCGCGACAGCTTGGGTTGGTGGCGAAATGGTGAAGTTTTTCGTTAAGTGTTTTTTGAGTCATAGCGGAATTGCAGTTGGTTGAAATGAGTAAAAAGTTTGATTGCGTTGTTTGTGGTTCGTGTACTGTAGATATTCTGGTCAAACCGATTGATTTGGAACAGCCGATTGGGGCAGATCGATTATTTTCGGTTGAGCCAATTGTCGCGGCGACGGGAGGTATTGTATGCAATTCGGGGACAGTGTTTTCTCGGATGGGTTTGCGGACCGCTGTGTTCACCTACGTTGGCCATGACGAATGGGGCCGGGTTGTCCGAAGCCAATTGCACAACAATGGAATCGAAACGGAGTTTTTGCTGGAACACCCCGACATGCCGACCAGCACCACCGTGGTGATGATCGATAGTAGTGGCCAACGAAGTTTCGCACACTGTCAGGGAGCCCCTAAGCGGCTGAATCGCGACGTGTTCATGAGCCGAATGAGCTTTTTCGCTGAGTGCCGCGCAATGTTGCTTGGGTATTTTTCGTTGTTGCCCGAATTGGAAGGTGACTTGCCGGACGTTTTGGATGCAGTTCAAAAAGCCGGATGTTTGACTGCGTTGGATACTGCGGGCGATGGAGGAAGTCTCAACCGTTTGACCCCCGCCCTACCCTTTTTAGATTTCTATGTGCCAAGCCTTGGTGAGGCGATGAAACAAACGGGGTTGAACCATCCTCAGGATATTTTAGCTCTTTACCGAAAATGTGGTATGCGCGGCGTATTGGGTATCAAGCTTGGAGCAAAAGGCGCGCTATTGAGCGGAGTTGATGGCGAGTTGATTGAAGTCGCAACCGTTAAACCGCCAGGCCCAATTATTGATTCGACTGGAGCAGGCGATGCGTTCTTTGCGGGGCTATTGACTGGCGTTTTGAAGGAAATGTCACTTGCAGAAGCAGGGAAATTTGCAGCCGCCTGTGGCGCGTGTTGCGTCACAGGCCTTGGAGCAACGGCAGGTATGCGAGGGATTGAGGAAACGAAAAAACTAGCTGGCTTGTCCTGAGGTTAAAAACTAACGCTTAGGCCATTGTTTTTAGGGATGTATTTTGCTCGGCCAAAACGAAAACGAATGCAATTGTCTCGGCAGGAGCCTCGACCTTCCGGAGGGACCTCGAGGGGCTTCGAACGTCTGTTATTAGCTGTTATCAACAAAAAATTGAAGCTGGAAATTAATTCGGCCCGATTCATAGCGAGCTAGGCCCAGTCGCACCCAGTCGTCTTTTTGATGCGTTCTTCGAAGTTACCAAGTAGTCCGCCAATAACATCCCACTTCGCAGGTCGACGAACTTCGATATCGCCTTGTTGGTTGATCCGGACAATTGAGTTGTGGTGGACGCCCGCCGACTCGAAATCCTGTTCATGAGCTCGCCATCATTGAGAACGTTTGTCAAAGTCTCGCCGGTCATTCAATAAACTTCATTTTCGCCACTCCTGTTTTTCCCGAATTGCAGTAATGAATCTAACGCAATTGCAACTAAATTCAAAGTAGCAGGAGCGCTAGTGACTAACTATTGGAAGGGCCCAGAGATTTTTATCGATTCCAATCAGGTGACAAGAAGGTTAATACCGATGGAAATAAAACCCTGGTGTGTCGTTTCGCTCAAACCGCGGTCCACGGGATACAAAGAGTCGTCTAGTCTTTTTTGGGCTTCGGTTTGGATTCGGGTTTTGAGTCCGATTTGGGTTCCGCCGATTTTTCAGACTTCTTCGAGTCTGGTTTGCTTTCAGCCGATTTTCCATCCCCAGATTTGCCTTCCGAATTGGAGCTCGATTTGGAATCGGACTCCGCTCCCTTCTTGTAGGAATCAGTGCGGTAATCGGTTTGATAAAATCCAGAACCTTTGAAGACAATTGCAGCACCGGTGCCGAACTGCCTGACAAGTTTATTTTTCTTGCAGGCAGGGCATTTTTTTACCGGCTCGTCAGTGATCTTTTGAAAAATTTCGACTTGCTCACCACAGGCAGAACAAATGTAGTCATAGGTCGGCATAAGATTTTCAACTCGCTGTTTTGATCAAAGGATCACTTTCTCGCAGCAAAACAATTACGCTTCGTCGTTCGTCCGCATCCACGGCGTAAGGCAGACGTCGTAACCGCACAGTTCGGAATCGTTGAAGTACAAGTTGATTTCTCGAGCAGCTGCTTCAGGTCCATCAGATGCATGAACCAAGTTCATTTGTCGGCTGCTGCTGAAGTCACCTCGGATTGTTCCCGCGGCCGCCTGCAAACCATTTGTTTTGCCCAACATGTCGCGAACGACACGAATGGCCTCAAGGCCTTCGAGAACCATGGCAACGACAGGTGCACCGGTAATGAACGACTCAAGGGCTGGGTAAAATGGTTTTTCGACGTGTTCGGCGTAGTGTTTTTGGGAAAGTTCGGGAGTGACCTTCATGAGTTTCATTGCCACGATATTCAAAGCTTTGTTTTCAAAACGGCTGATGATTTGGCCGATCAACCGGCGTTGAACACAATCAGGTTTTAGCAGAATTAGGGTGCGTTCCATTTGAAAAGTCCTTAGGAATCGAGTACGGAAACCGACCAAACGTTGCAACTTGATTGCAGAGGAATCTGATCGCTGAAAATTGTAAAACTAAAATGCCTGCCCCAAAAGGTTGTTGGCGGCTTGGTTTTCAACATTGAAAAGCACGGGATTTTAGCAGAGTTTTCCCCCTTTCGAAAACGGGGGGTGTATGCCAAACTAAACGTTTTTCCTGTGCGATGCCCCGATTTGAGAAGAGCATTTGCTTTTGCACCGCCAGATGATCGCAACTCATTGCACTGAACCAAACACATGACAGAAACTTCGAGCGAGTTCTTAACGTCTCACAAACCCCAGCAGCAACTTGCAGGTGTAACCGTTCGGTTGGTGGGCGATTCTGGCGATGGGATGCAGTTATTGGGATCGCAGTTGACGAGTGTTTCCGCCTTGGCTGGAAATGATGTCGCGACCTTCCCAGACTTCCCAGCAGAAATTCGAGCACCGCGTGGAACACGAGCGGGCGTGAGCGGCTACCAGGTTCACTTTGCGTCTGAGGAGATCTTTACTCCCGGCGATGGACTTGATGTCTTAGTGGCGATGAATCCCGCGGCATTGGTGACAAATATTTCCGATCTTAAGCCAGCGGGGATCGTTATCTTAAACTCAGATAGCTTCGAGGCAAAGGACTTGAAGTTAGCCAAGCTCGAAAAGGACCCGCGACAAACGGACTTGCTAAAAAACTTTCGGGTGATTGAAGTTCAGATGACCACTTTGACTAGGAAGGCCGTCGAGGGCACCGGGTTGTCCGTGAAAGAGGCTGATCAGTGCAAGAATTTTTTCGCAATGGGTTTGGTTTTTTGGCTGTATGGCCGCGATGTAAATCCAACGCTGAGATTCATCGATTCCAAATTCAAAAACAAACCTGACGTACAAGCGGCGAATCGGGCAGCGTTGATGTCGGGTTGGAATTTTGGCGAGACAACGGAGCATTTCGCATCCACATTTCAGGTCCCTGCTGCCAAGTTAAAGCCGGGAACCTATCGCAACATTATGGGTAATCAAGCGTTGGCCTGGGGATTGATGACCGCGGCGCAGCTGAGTGGGAAAACACTTTTTCTTGGAAGTTATCCAATCACCCCAGCAAGTGATATCTTGCACGAATTGAGCAAGTACAAAAACTTCGGCGTCAAAACGTTTCAAGCGGAAGATGAAATAGCTGCTATTTGTTCGATCATAGGGGCGTCTTTCGGCGGCTCGATGGGAGTGACGACAAGTAGTGGACCAGGCATTGCACTCAAGGGTGAAGGCATGGGCCTAGCCGTCATGTTGGAGCTTCCTCTGATCGTAGTCGATGTGCAACGCGGTGGGCCGAGTACGGGTTTGCCAACGAAAACCGAGCAATCGGATTTGTTAATGGTGATGTTCGGAAGGAATGGCGAGTCACCATTGCCGATCATCGCTGCCCGCAGCCCTGCCGATTGTTTTGACGCGGCTATTGAAGCCTGGCGTATATCAACCCAATTCATGACTCCGGTCGTTTTGCTGTCGGACGGCTACATCGCGAACGGTGCTGAACCCTGGCTTATTCCAGACGTGTCAATAATGGATCCGATCAACGTTGCACATCCCACAGCACAAAACGGCTCACCATTCTTGCCCTACCAACGAGACGAAAATTTGGCCAGACCTTGGGCGATTCCAGGTACTCCTGGCCTGATGCATCGCATCGGCGGATTGGAAAAAGAAGATGGCACTGGCAACGTCAGTTATGATCCGGTCAACCACCAACACATGGTGAACACTCGAGCGAAAAAAGTTGCGAATGTTGCCAATGTGATTGCACTCGCCGAGGTCAAAGGTTCGGATTCGGGGTTGCTTGTGCTCAGTTGGGGAGGTACCTACGGTGCGTGCCATACCGCGTGCGAACGCGCTATTGCCAGCGGAAAAAGTGTGGGGCACGTGCACTTGAGGTGGCTCAATCCGTTTCCCAAGAACTTGAAAGACATTATCGCTCAGTTCGATCGTGTTTTGATTCCTGAGTGGAATTCTGGCCAATTGCGGATGTTGATTAACAGTCAATTTGATGTGAAGGCGACCGGTTTGAACAAAGTTCAAGGCAAGCCTTTTTCGGTAACGGAAATTTTCGACGAGATCGAGCGGATGGGTTGATCGGGCAATCGTGCCAACTGAGCAAATGCAAATAAAAATGTTAACAACTATTGAAATTCGAGATAAATAAATGGCGACAGATCTTCCTGTATTGAAGGCAACTGATTTTGCGTCGGACCAAGATATTCGTTGGTGTCCCGGCTGCGGGGACTATTCGATACTCGCACAGATGAAAAAGATTTTGCCGACGCTGGGCGTGCCACGCGAGCAAACCGTTTTTATTTCGGGTATTGGCTGTTCAAGTCGCTTTCCCTACTACATGAATACCTATGGCATTCACAGTATTCACGGTCGTGCACCCGCTTTTGCGACGGGGCTTAAGTGCACGCGACCGGATTTAAGTGTGTGGGTGATCACAGGTGATGGTGACTCACTGAGTATTGGCGGCAACCATTTTTTGCATTTGATGCGTCGCAATGTTGACCTGAATATTATCCTTTTCAACAACAGCATTTATGGATTGACCAAAGGCCAGTATTCGCCGACGTCACCGATGGGGAAAATCACCAAGAGCACGCCGATGGGCTCGTTGGATTTTCCGCTAAACCCAATTTCAGTTGCATTGGCGGCTGAGGCGACGTTTGTGGCGCGTTCCGTGGATTCGAATATCCAGCACTTGGGTGAGATGTTGACCCGCGCCGCTGCCCATAAAGGCACTTCGTTTGTTGAGGTTTACCAGAACTGCAATGTATTCAACGATGGCGTTTGGGATTATGCGAAGGAGAAAGCGGTTCGGGGCCAAAACACGATCGAATTGGAACACGGCAAACCGCTAGTGTTCGATGATGGAAAACAAGGCGTGCGGTTGATCGGATTTCAGCCAGAGATCGTGTCGCTCGACAAGACTGCGACGGACGATTTGTTGTTCCATGACGAGAAAGCTGAATCCCCTGCCCTTGCCTATTTGCTTAGTCGAATGCGTTACCCTGCGTTTCCTGAACCGATCGGAGTGTTCCGTTGTGTCGAAAGAGAATCGTATGAAACGCAGATGGCTGACCAGATCGATTTGGCGCAAAAGAAAAAAGGAATTGGCGATCTCAATTCGCTGTTTAATTCGGGTGATACTTGGACGGTCGTCTGATAGACGAATCGAACAGTATCTTAGCTAGTAATTAGTTTTTTTCGTCGTCGCCTAACTCAGGGGGCCACTCGTTGTAGTAAGGCGGTTGTTGTCCAAACGCAAACAAAAAGAAACGGCGAAAAGCACCGAAGCGAGCTGAAATTCGCCAGATAATGGTTTATGATTACCGGGGCTGTGCCACCTCCCGTCGTTTTGCCAACCAACCGATAAATCGAAGCGTTTTCTCCGTGTCCGATTGTTGTAAAACGATTTTTTACATGGTTTGACGACCAAAATTTTAAACCAAGGTTCGTTGATTATGTCGAATAGTCGAGTCGATGAATTTGAAAACAGATTGCGTGAAAGTGGGTTGCTCAAAGACGAGCAAATCACACGGGCCCTTTCTGCTGGTAAGGGCGATCCTCGTTACGCTGCAAAACATTTGGTGAATTTGGGACAGTTGACGGAATGGCAAGCAAAATCATTATTGGCAGGTCGCAGCCAACTCAAGATCGGTAGCTACGTTTTACTTGAGAGTCTTGAGAAAAACGAAATTGGCCGACGTTTTCTGGCGATCCACGCGTCACTTTCGCGAAAAGTCGTTTTGCAGTTTTTGCCTTCTGACTTTGATGCCAAGTCTGATAACTTCCGAGCATTCATCCGCACCGCGAATCAGTTGTCGCAAATCGACCATTCCAACTTGGCTCACGTTTACGATGTAAGTGCTGAGAAGGGGAATTATTTTGTCATCCAAGAATTTGTTGATGGTATGCCAATCTGCGAAATGGATTTGCAGTCGCTGTCGCAAGATCAAGCGATTGGGTTCATTGATGAGATGGCGTCAGCAGTTAAGTTTTTACACGACATGAAAATTGAACACGGCACGATCACTGAGAAAAATATTTGGGTCAACAGCCATGGGCAGATTCAAATCCTCGACCTGATCGCCAATGAGCTGCGAAAAAGCGTTTTGAAGGAAAACGATTCCGAGCTTGCGCAATCCCGCGAATTTGGCATGATTGATCGTGTGGGCATACAGGGCGTTTGCGGCGACATTATGGAGAGTGTTTTTGGGCGAAACGGGGACACACAAATTCTTGGTGCCATCGTACAGATGCCGCGTTCTGCTCAAGCCCTCGATCGCCTTGTCGAAAAGACAGCTCAGTGGCGACTTGAGCGAGAAGGTGGGAGCAAAGTAAACGATTACACAATGGAGCCAGTGGAATCCGACATTAATCCAACTGGATTTAGCGAAACACAAAGTGAACCGGGTGCAGCAATTCGACCTGCTCTGCCTGCGCGCAGCGTGGGAACTCCAAATGAAAAATCGACTAAATTGAAATCCAAATCAAGCGATGACAGGAGAGATCGTCGCACACTGATAGTTGGCGGCATTGTGTTCAGTGCGGTTTTGTTGACTCTTGCCGGATTTTCAACTTGGTATTTGTTGAACGCAAAAAAAGCTGGAACGGAATTAGCAAATAAGGAGAACGCTAAAACGCAATCGACGAAGCGAATTATGTTCGAAGACTTGCCAAATGATTCCTCCACCGTTCCGAAGACACCAAATGCATCCTCATTAAAAAACATGGAAGGCGAGTCCAAAAAGAATACGGAAGGCGAGTCCAAGACGATCGAAATCCAAGACGAAACAAAGAAGACAGTCGAAAGCGAATCCCAAATAGTTGAGCCGCAGGCAACAGTTGTTTTGCCTGCTGTCAGTGAGCCGGTTGTGCAAACGAACGATTCGCCTGCGATTAAGAGCATCGCTCAAGAAAAAGAGAAAAAGGATCCGTTTAAAATGCCATTAACGGCAGGTTCCACAGTTGAAACTAAAAACGAAACAATCGCCGCTGAAACCAATTCTGGCGGAAACAATTCACCAATACGAGTGACTCCCCAGGAGAACGCACCTGCCGCGTCAATTGTCTCGATTGCGGATTTGCCTGTGGCGATCGATCTGAAATCGAGCGAAACTACCTCGCCGCAAACGATTGGCAAGATCGGGATTGGTTCGTTGGATAAATTAACTGTGGAATTGAAATATTCCAGTAAATATGTTGGCAAAGGAACAAATTTTTTCGAATTACGAATAGCGAATTCCGCTCCTGAAGTTTGGGAGTTGTTTTATAGCAAACGCGACGAAGAGGCAGAATTCGCCAAGGTCGGTTCGTTTTCTATTGTTGATGGTGCCTTGCAATATGCGTGGGACGCTGAGTTAGACGACAACGGCAATCACAACTACTTAGTGAACACCGCGTTGTTCGTCGCCCAAGGTGCCGAGGCGAAAACAATTGCTCTGCGGAAACCAGTGGTGCTCGATGATTTGAAGATCAACGAGAAAACGTTTTCCGAAAAAGGTTATCTTGGTTTGGAGTGGATGCCCGCGTCAGATACCGTTCGCTTCGAACCAGGCGAATTGAATGCAGAAAAGTGGCCCAAGGGAAGTTGGGTCAATCCTGAGCAAGCAAATCGACAACCGGCGGCAATCGTTTTTGGAGAGCCAACTTCCGAGCAGTTTTGTTGGATTTCGATCGCGACTGAAATCAAATCGCGTGTTGACTTTCGAATCGATGTCCAAGCCCGAAATGGAAATGAAGTATTCACGATGAAGCCTCGGACGTTGAGCGAGGCGGTTGCTGCGTTGAACTTGCATTACGAACAGATGGTCGTCAAGAGTGACCAGGCCCAACAGGCAGCTGCCAACGCGCCGTACGGTATGAAAACGAAAACAAAAGACGCAGCCCGCGAAATTCGAATGGAAACGGAGTCACTCCAGGCATTTCGTTTGATCGCACTTGAACAGGCAGGTACCGTGGAAGGAATGGTCAATGAGCCAATTCCCTATCGAGTCGTATTTCAATTTGATGGCCAGTTGATTGAATTGGCGCGAAGCTCTACATTCTCGACTCCATTGCCAAGTCTTCCGGAGTAAAAAGGGGCATGATTCGAATAGGAATAGTCGGCGCTACTGGGTATACCGCCTATGAGTTGATCAAGTTGCTGTTGGGTCATCGCGACGCCCAAATTGTTCGACTCACAAGTCGCTCTGATCATGGAACGCCGATCGACAAAACGCATCCAGCGCTTCGCAATCGTTTGGATGTTTTGTTGACGGATTTCGAGATAGACGACTTCTCGCAAAACGTTGATTGTGCTTTTTGTTGTTTGCCGCATGCGGCATCCTCGCCTGTGGTTAAAGAACTTGCTGATCGCGGAATACGCACGATCGATTTTAGTGCAGATTATCGCTTGAACGATTTGGCATCGTTCAAGCGGTGGTATCAGGCCGAACATGCTGATGAAGGGCGACTTGGAAACGTGCCTTATGGGATTCCAGAATTATGGCGAACGCAAATTCGTGACAGTTTAGTTGTTGCGAATCCAGGTTGCTTTCCCACGACATCGATCATGCCGTTGGCTCCACTCTTGAGGGCAGGATTGATTCGCGGCGACGATATTATTGTTGATTCGAAGACTGGTGTTTCGGGAGGTGGTCGCACACCCAAATTAGCGTTTCATTTTCCGGAATGCAACGAGTCGATTTCTGCTTATGCAGTTGGAACCCATCGTCATTCACCTGAAATGGAGCAAATCACCGAACGCTTTTCCGGTTGTGGTGTTTCGATACATTTTGTACCGCACTTGGTGCCAATGGATCGTGGAATTTTGTCGACAATCTATGTCAATAAGATGGCACTGAATACAAGTGTGAACGATGCAATGGCGAGTTTGTCAGCTTTCTATCGGGATGAGCCATTTGTGCGTGTCTCCGACGTGTTGCCAAGTACAAAAGATGTTTCGGGAACCAACTTCTGTGATATTACCGTTCGGGAGGTCGGCAGCCGCTGGGTGATTGTCTCGGCAATCGACAATCTTATTAAAGGTGCCTCGGGTGCCGCGGTCCAAAACATGAATGTGATGTTTGGATTGGAAGAAACCGAAGGGTTACTGTAGTCGATGTCGATCGCTTAATGATTAAAAGAGGAAACGGATGAACGATAGTATTCGATTGCCGGAGGGTTTCCGGTTTGCAGGGATGAATTGCGGAATCAAGCCGGCAAAATCTGATTTGGCAATGATCGTTGTCGATAAAGCTGCCAATGGGTTCGGTGTCTACACACAGAATTTGGTTCGCGCTGCTTGCATCGATTGGAATCGATCACTCACACCTCTGAATGGTGTTCGAGGGATTGTCGTTAACTCCGGAAATGCTAATGCCTGCACGGGAGCTGAAGGTATCGCGAACAACAAACAGATGGCTCAGATCGCAGCTGACTCTTTGGCGGGCATTGGACTGCCGACCAAAGCGAAGCAGATGTTTGTATTGTCAACTGGCGTAATCGGGCGACAGCTTCCTATGAGTTCGTTGGAGCAAGGGATTCCGAAGGTCGTGAGTCATTTGCAAAATGACGCTGGCGCGTTTGATTCGGCAGCGAACGCAATTTTGACAACCGACAAAAATCGAAAGATCGCTTCGCGATCTTGGCAAGTTGGCAATCAATCGTTCACGATCGCAGCGATGGCGAAAGGCGCGGGAATGATTGGCCCGAATATGGCGACCATGCTAGGTGTTTTGGTCACGGATTTCCCGGTAGCTAGCGAGCAAGGCCAATCGATGTTGCAACGAGTTGTCGATCGTTCCTTTAATCGTATTAGCGTTGAGGGTCATACGAGTACAAACGACGCCGTTATTTTGTTGGCGGCGGACAGTGCGCCCGGTATTCAGTCTGTAGTGGCACATGACGAGTTTGAATGCTATTTGCTTGAACTTTCGATTGAGCTGGCGAAAAAGATTCCAACCGATGGCGAGGGAGCAGACCACCTTATCGAAATTCGAGTTTTAGGAACGCAATCGGACGTTGAAGCCGAACGAATCGCGCGAACGATTGCGTTGAGTAATCTCGTCAAGACTGCCGTCGCAGGTGCTGACCCAAATTGGGGACGGATTGTCTCGGCGGCTGGTTATTCGGGTGTCTCTTTCGACGTCGAGCAGACATCTTTGACTTTGAATGGCACAAAAGTTTTCGAACGCGGTAGCCCGGTCGCTTTTGACAATAAAGCTGTAAGCAAGTCCATCAAGAACGCGGTGCTAACTCAAATTGACTTGATTGTGGGCGGCGGTCGTGGTTCAGCGACCCATTGGACCAGCGATTTGACGGTCGATTACGTTAAATTGAATGCGGAGTACACTACCTAATCGGGCCGCTAAACTATTGAACCGAAAGCACGCCCCGAAAAGTCGACAAAATTTGGCTGGGTACTCGGGTGTCTTGTTCGGTTTGCTTGTTGTGCGGGTGGCCAAGCCCAAGTTTTCGCCTGGGTAACGCACTAGGTTCTGGGACCCTTCGGGATTGGCGATTGTCATCCGAATTTGCGAATTCAATCTCCAGGCCTCATTTCTGAAATGTGGAAATTGGGAATGAGAATCTCTTGCAGGCTCCAATTGTAAGCCAAAAAACGTGGGAATCGTTTTGATCGTTAAAAACGGATTGCCATATGACAGTTTTTGGGTTGAATTTTGGATGGCCTCAAAAAACAAATGCCCCCGATCCATTTTCAAACTAGATTTTTCTAGTGATCGATGGCTTGCCATCGTGCACTTTCTCACCCCCCGTTTAGGCAGATTGAGGCATTTGGGTCTTGGTCTGCCTTTTTTCTTGCGCTTGTCGCAAATTGAAGAAAAGATCCTGCACCTACCCAAAATCGAGTGTGTGCACAATAATAGAGTTCACGATATTTTGTTTTTATGTAGCCGCAGAGTATAGACGCAATGAGCGATGATGATTTTGATTCTTCAACCGAAGAAGACGATTTTGGCGATATGGGCGATGTGGATACGCCAGTCCAGGACAATGAAGACCTAGCCGATGATGTTTTGGCGGAATTCGACGAAGAGGATTTCGACGAGGATTTCGACGACGACTTTGAGGAAGAAGTCGAGGGCGAATACGAGTTGGAAGACGACAAATACGGCCAAGAATTCCACGAGGAATTTGGGCACCTTGAGCAAAATATTTCGGACGATGATGAGGAAATTGACCTCGATGAAGTGGTCGATTAATAGATTGCCGAGAAAGGTTTGTTCGAAAATCCAAGTGAAAATGTATACCAGGTGGCCTAGTGGTCACCTGTTTTTGTTTGAAGTTCGTGATCTCGCATTTGGATCGAGTCGAGGATGCTCGCAAAGCGTATTTACACCGTTTTGGGCATCGGGGATATTAAAGAGCCAAAAACATCAAGTTTAGGGGCGCGGGTTTGTTGCGGATTGCGAACCCAATGCTGCCCATCGATTGTCAATTATTTTGACATTGCAGATTTTGGATTCAACGAAAAAGAAAAGAGATTGAATGTTTGCTCCGGTCGAAAACAATGTAAGTTTCCCCAATCTTGAAGAAAAGGTTTTAGAGTTTTGGCGCGAAAACGGAATTTACGAACAATCCCTTGCGCAACGAACGGGTGCGACGAACTTTGTTTTTTACGAAGGTCCTCCAACAGCAAATGGTCGCCCCCATCCGGGACATTGCCTCACGCGCGCCATGAAGGATTTGTTTCCTCGTTACAAGACAATGAAGGGCTTCCGCTGTGAACGCCGCGCTGGTTGGGACACCCACGGCTTACCCGTAGAAGTCGAGGTGTGCAAAGAACTCAAGATTCATTCAAAAGAAGAAATCGAGGCCTATGGAGTCGAGCCCTTCATACAACTTTGCCAAAAAAGTGTTTGGCAATACATGCAGCAATGGGAACGATTGACCGAGAGAATCGGTTTTTGGATTCATCTCGACAAGGCTTATGTGACGTATCACAAGAGCTATGTCGAGTCCGTTTGGTGGTCGCTCAAGAATCTCTTTGACCGCGGCTTGCTCTATCAAGGTCACAAGATCGTCTGGTGGTGGGCACAGGGTGGAACGGCATTGAGTAGCGGAGAAGTTGGCCAAGGCTACAAGTCGGTCGCGGATCCGTCTGTATTTGTATTGTTTCCATTGGTTGATCGACCTGGAACAAGTTTGCTGGTGTGGACGACAACTCCGTGGACGTTGCCAAGCAATCAGTTTGCGGCAGTTCATCCTGACATCGAATATGCAACTGTTCGAGATGCCGAGTTAGGACAAGAAGTCTTGATGGCGGCGGATTTGGTGCAAACCATAAGCGACAAGGTTAAACGCGAATTGACCGTTGTTGCGACTTGCAAGGGTAGCGAGTTGATAGGTCTGCGTTACGAGCCGCCCTTTGATTTTTTCTATGAAACGATGGGCGATGACAAGGGAGAGTTGGTGGACGGCGGTCAACAGCATCTCGCCTGGCGCGTTACACCCGCAAGTTTTGTTACAACCGATAGCGGTTCAGGAGCCGTTCACGAAGCGCCAGCTTTTGGCGAGGTCGATTACGATCTTTTGATGAATGAACGCAAGCGATTCGTAAACGATGCGGGACCAGACCTGATTTGTGCTGTGGATTCGAATGGGCGGATGACAGCGGAAGCAGGAGAATTTGTTGGGTTGTGGGTGAAGGACGCTGATAAGCCAATCATTCGAGCTTTGAAAGAAAGCGGGCGTTTGTATCACCAAGAGCTTTATCAACACGATTATCCGTTTTGTTGGCGCGCGGAAAATGATCCCTTGATTCAATACCCCAGAAGAAGTTGGTTCATTCGCACTACCGATTTCAAACAAGAGTTATTAGAGAACAACTCTAAAATCAATTGGATGCCGGAACACATCCAAACGGGTCGTTTCGGCAAATTTTTGGAGTCGAACGTCGATTGGGCTTTGTCGCGAGAGCGATATTGGGGCACGCCCTTGCCTATTTGGGTCTGCGAATCGACAGGTTACATGGAGGCGGTAGGCAGTTATCAAGAAATTGAAAACAAACCGGACGTAACCGGTTTCGAGGCCTGGGAACTAGCTCGCCAGACCAATCCCGATCTCCCGGAAGACTTGAAAATCCATAAACCGTATATCGACTCAGTCACCTACCAATCGCCGCAAGACCCCGCGGCTCGGATGCGGCGAGTGACCGAAGTGATCGATTGCTGGTATGACAGCGGCGCGATGCCCTTCGCACAGTCAGGTTATCCACATTTGATCGCGGACGAATTCTCAGCTCAGTTTCCTGCTGATTTTATTAGCGAAGCTGTCGATCAAACGCGCGGCTGGTTTTATAGCTTGCTTGCGATCAGTACGATGCTGTTTGGCAAAGGAAATTCAAGTGGAACGGATAATCGACCTTACCCACATCCGTTTGAAAACTGCATTGTATTAGGGTTGATGCTCGCGGAATCATACGCTTGTACAAGCTGCGGCAAGAGGCACTTGAACGAAGTGAAAGTATGCGAGGATTGCGGCAAAAAAACGGAACGCCGCACCGAGAAAATGTCAAAGTCGCTGAGGAACTATCGT
>JAHEAM010000423.1:3277-3852 GCA_024642765.1 Planctomycetaceae bacterium | reverse complement strand
TCTATGTTGTTGAAAATTTGTTTTGTTTCTCAAAGTGATCATCTGAAAATGTTAGCAATGTCTCTTTGACGGCGAATGGAACCGTTGTGAAACGTTTGCGGGTCATTCATCGTTAATGCGTCATTGCATAGACAACGATATTAATTCCCAAGGGATAGGCCCATTTCTCGGAATACTGTTCGAAGTACCCAGAGTCCACTCCCTCGCGTTCCCAACCGTCACCTAAATCAGTATTGTGACAAATGATCATCATTAGGCGACCCGAATCATCAAACATCCCTCTGTAATGGGCTTCATGTGCATCGGGCCGCTCGGACTCCATTCCGCGATAGTAAGAATGAATACTTGGAATCATTGGCTTTTTATCGATGTCATAGACGGTGTGGAAAATGTCGTGTTCAATTGGTAACTCCACAGGAGCACGGTCTGGAAACACTCTCTTGAGATTCAGCGCAAGCGTTTCGAATTCCCATTCGCCCCAAAAATCGTCAACCATCATGAATCCGCCACGCATCAAATAATTTCGCATCCCAACTACTTCAGCGTCGGTCAACGCCATATGTCCAGGCTCAATC
>JAHEAM010000423.1:0-3267 GCA_024642765.1 Planctomycetaceae bacterium | reverse complement strand
CGGGTAGTCATAGATTTCCTCCCCATCCAAAGTTACGATGACGGGATCTGGATTCACTTTGAGTGCCGTTAATTCTTGCAATCGAAATGAAAAGTTATTGTCGCTATCTGGATAATCTGTGTCCCATTCGTAGTAGAAACGACGCGAACGTCTGCCCCCAAATCCACCGTTACCTTCACCCGGTCGCATACCCGATGTGTATCGAACTCGGGCGAACGTAAACAAATCATTGGGAAAGTTTTTGTCAAATTGCCAAGCAGGATATCCGTTTGCGTCCAGCATGCGCGGACTGAGCTCATAAAGGTTGTCTTGGAGTCGTGAACTGGAGGTCGGTTCAATTTCGTCCTGTGATGCAATGACTTTGGGAACATTTTCGGTCGTGTTTGCACCCGCCAATGTACATTCTTTTACGCATAACGGTCGCAGACACCAGACCGAATTGCAAAGGCCAACAGTAGTTGCAATCAACAGACTGCCCGCCAAAAATAATAGCAAGTGACTTTTCATCGCCCGTCCTCTGTATTGATTTCTCTGTCCCCTGACGGTTCTCGCGATTCGATCTGTGCGCCCGATGATTGGGCCTCTGATGACACTAGTTCGAGCAACAACAATTGGGCGTCTCGAAATTTCGGCGCGTATTCGAGAGCTTTGAGAACTTGTCGCTTTGCTTCGACATTGCGTTGCAAGCGAGATAGCACCCGCGCCAATTGAAAATGTGTCTCAGCCGGATCTGTAGGTTCCATTTCCAGCAGCGATGACCAAGCACTTGCTAGGGCAACGTCGTCGTTCAGGGGCAGCGATGTTGCCACCATCAATTCATGCGGTAGAGCAATCATTGGGTTGATCCCCAGCATTTCATTCACGACAGTTCGTGCTTGTTTGTAGTCCTGTTCCTCGAGCAATAGACTCACCAACTCGGTGCGTGCATCGAAGGCCACAGCATCGCGGGCTACGAATTTTTCCAGGGCTTCACGTTGACCCGTGCGATCACCCATTTCGCGTTTTGCGATAGCGATTGCCTCCCAGGGATCATTGTCGCCGCGATAGTTTGGAAAGACTTCATCAATTCGCGTTAAAATAGCGACCGCTTCTGCCCAGCGTTTCTCGGACATTAACTTCATCGCATTGTCGCGCAAGAGGTAAAAATTGTCGGACTGCAATAGATTCAGCTCGGCAAATCCTTCCGCAGTCGCCAATTCAACTTCATTCAGTTTTCGCATCTGCTCTACACTTGCAAATGTATTGGCCTGTTCGTGCATGAAATTCTTAAAATCTGAATCGAACTGCTCCAACGATCCCACATAATGGGTCAGTGCCTCATTCGCCTTCATTCCCAGGCCTAAATCCACTAGCAGGCGATTCAAGACGTCTCGCCCATAAGTCTCTACCAAGTATTCGACCACCATCGATGACTCGTAATATGCGAAGAGCAGGTGCTCTCCAGTCGGAGGCGCCAAGAACGCATCGCTAAGTTGACTGACTGGTGTTAGCTCGTCGCCTAATGTCATCTCGCGATAACGAGCGGTCATTGATTGCCCCCATGCAGGATTGTATTTGCGTTCTTCATAAACACTGATGCCCTCGCTCAACCAACGTGGCATTTTGTTTTTCGTTTTTTGAAGTGTGACAACATGACAAAACTCATGCCACAACACCGCTTGCCAATTCGACGCGTAGGTACCTTGAGTCACAGGGCTATTCATTGTCACGACATTTCCAAAGCAGACGCCGAGATAGCCCGAGTATCCTGGCATTCCAAACGTGCGGACGGCGAAGTCGCTTTGCTTGGCGAATACCTCGACGTAGATCGGTTTTGAAATTTCATGCTCATAGGAATTGCAAAGTTTCGCCTTCGCATCTGTGAGCAAATTCAAGACCAAGTCGCCATAGACTCTTGCCTCCTTCGCGTCCATTCGGATCACGAAATCGTCTGTCTGGATTGTTGTGTATTGCGAGAGGCTGTCGCGAAGTGTCGAAAGATTGTGGGCCATCACGCTGTAACCATCTTCCGCAACGACTTCATCGGCTAGTTTCCAACCGTTGAGTTCGTTGCCCAACCTCAATTGGTCTTGCGCCAATTGGAGCTTGGCCGGCAAGTAATCCGGAGCATAGACCAAAGCACGTTGTTGGTACTCTGCGCCTTCGACGAAGCGATATTTCTGCGAGAGTTTTCGACCGATGACAAAATCAAATTCAGGATTGCCCTTCCACGTCGAAAGAGCTTTTTCGCGACAGGCGGACTCCAAACTTGGTTCGTTGTTGAGGTGATGTATGACTGCACGCAGCGCTAATCCCGCAGTATGGTAGTCGTTGACATCGAAAACGCGATTCAGAATTTCGATTGCATCACCGTAGCGTTCACCATCGATTTTTCGTTCCGCAACAAATAACAATGCCGGAATAAATGCAGGATTCAAGTCCAGTGCTTTTTCTAAGAAGTCGTTCGACCGATCTGCGTCGCTTGGGCGAAACGCTTCGGCTAGTCCAAAAAAAGCTTTGGGTTGCGTTGGATCAAGATCTGCAGCAATCTGAAAATGCTCGGCAGCTAATTGAAAGTCGCCTTTACTGAGGGCAAGCTTTCCTATCGCCAGATTAGCGGCCACGTTCGTTTTTGGCAGCGGTTGCAAGAACTGTTTCAAGACACCTTTGGCATCGTCACCTTGTGCCAAATAATATTCTGCCAAGACCAGCTGATCGTCAGGCTTGCGAAAACGCGAAGAATTGAATTGCGCCAAATCATGAATCTCGTCAAGCAATTCTTTCGAACGCTTCGCAGCGCCGCAAAAACGTTGCGATTCTGCCGCCTCCCAACGCAATTGCACACTATATGGAAACCGCTCCAATGAGGCGTCACTAATAGAGGATGCTTCTGCGTAATTTCCAAGAATATTGTTCGTTTCAATCGCCAATCGATAAGCGGCCTCGGTTGGACGCGCTGTGATTACCGTGTTAAGTGTTGTTAGGCAAGTTTGATAATCGCCACTTTGAAAGGCCTGACGAGCAGCGGCAAATTCGTCTTGAAGGCCATGGCTGGCAAACGCCAATTTTGCCGTAAGCAACAAGGAAACGAGTAATCCGAAACTAGTGTTAAGAAAACGGAACGAACCTAAGTTCATGTTTTGACAAGTCCCCATTGCGACAACCCCGCTCTGCCCACTGGGCATATTGTATCGTAAATCGGGCGGTGTCGTGTGGTTTTTCGCTATCGGAGCTTCGCGAATTTTTTCTGGCGACTTTGTCCCGCTGGGTCCACCTTAAGAACTTAGG
>JAHEAM010000422.1 GCA_024642765.1 Planctomycetaceae bacterium | reverse complement strand
AAATTCTTCGTCGACGCTGAGTCCTCGGTTCCGAAGAACCCGCTTGGATTCTGGCGGATGGGTCGATGCAAGCTTATGCCGCGCGTGAGGGGCTGTACATGGTTTACGCCAAAGACAACCGAACTTACTGTCAGCCGCTGAAAGATTTCGAAGCAGACCCGGCCAATCTGAAACTGCCAATGTTTGATAGCGTGCCTTTCTTGAAAGAAAATTCAACGTCCCTCGAACAATGTTTCGGTGACGATCTCAATCAATAATTGCGAATCTTGGATGCGTCAAAAAATGGCGTTAGCGTTTTTTTGACAATTCCTGTTTCTGACAAGTTTTCCGCATTGATGAGTGTGGTGAAATAGGGCTGTTCTTACCTTGAATGATTACCTTTTACCTGTGTTTTTAGGACATTCGGAATTTTCTGGAGTTAGGCGTTTGATTCTTGTTCAAACGCCGATCATGGTAGAGGAGACTGATCCCATTTTTGGATTCTTTGTTGGCGCGGGACCGAAGGTGTCTGGGGCGTCGATTCGAATGGGCCGCATGAAGACTTGGAGGTCTTCCGCGCAAGATGCAGCCCAGCCCACGAGGCCCTGTGATGACCACAAATTCAACTCAAGCCCAATCACAACCAGCGCTACAACCACCGGTTGCTCTCACGATCGAGCAACTCAAACGACAGATCCGACACGTCGAATTGGGATTGGAACACGACGACGCTGAACAACAAACGCCAGCGATCTCTGGCGGATGCGAAGCAATCAATCGACTCTTGCCCGCGCACGGCTACCTGCCCGGCTCACTCATCGAATGGCTCGTGCCTGGCAGCAATGCAATTGGATACGGTGCCGAGTTGCTCTCATTGCAATTGGCGCAGCGCGCTGCCGCAAGTGGCGGCGCGATCGTGATCGTTGACCCAGCCAACGAGTTTTATCCACCGGCAGCACGCGGACTGGGAATCGAACTCGATCGTTTAGTGATCGTGCGCGGGAAAAAGTTAGACGACTTGTATTGGTCAATCGATCAAGCGTTGCGTTGCGAAGCCGTCGCGGCGGTCTGGGCAGCGGCCACTCCTGCCCTGCCCCGTTTTCTGGTCGACCTCGATGAACGTTGGCATCGCCGCTTTCAATTGTCGGCCGAGGCCAGTGGTTCCTTCGGCCTGTTCCTTCGCCCCGACCGCGTCGCGCGTCAGCCCAGTTGGAGCGACGTCCAATGGCGTATTCTCCCACAAAAGGGGTCAGGCCTCTTTGATTCGGATTTATCGTCGGCTGGGGACCGCCAACGCGATGGGCAAACCTTCCGCATCAACCCTTTCGCGGAATTGCCTGCGGACTATTGGCAGCGTCCCATCTCGTTGCAACTTCTGCGCTGTCGCGCTGGCCGGACAGGCCCCACAGTGCATTTGAACTTCGACACACGCAGCGGCGTGATCACCAGTGACGCGGCTCGGCGTTTCGAATTCGCGGAACCCCGCGGTGTGGCAACACCGATTCGTCTCGGGCCGTCGACCAATCAAAAACTTGGTTAGAGGCGAACATGGAACGTATCGCCTGCATTCACTTTCCGCAGTGGCCCATCCAACGACTGGTTGTCGCGCGACCCGAATTGCGTTGTCAAAGAATCGTGCTCATGCAACAGCACCCTCAGCGCGGGCAACTCGTTGCGGCGGCCTCACCTCTAGCGTTGCGCAGTGGCGTTCGCATCCACATGCCGGTCACCGAAGCCAAATCGCTACTCCGAAAAACGGGGACGGGTCCCGATTCGACGTTTCACTGCCTGCCGTATGAACCGGCCGTTGACCATGCGGCCCTGACAGAACTAGCCCGCGAGCTTGATAGTTTTAGTCCAATCGTCGGAATCGATCCGCAAGAACCCTCGTCGCGTTTGCTACTCGACTTGACTGGCCTGGCGCCGTTGTTCGGCGGCGAAGAAACACTATTGAAAGCCTTGCTCGATCACTTACGGCAACTTGGTTATGCGCCCGAAGCAGCAGTCGCGCCGACCCTGGGTGCCGCTTGGGCACTCGCCCGAACTCATGCGACTAGGAGCCTATCCCAAAAGGAATCAGGCTCTAATCCAACCAGCGCCCAAATGATCGCCCTCTCGCCCTTCGATTGGAAGTTGCTCGACGACTTGCCGCCCTCGGCACTACGCCTTGAGCCAGCAACGAACGAAACGCTCAGGCAACTTGGGCTGACAACGATCGGTTCCGTGCGGCAAATTCCTGCCGAAAGTCTTGCGTCTCGATTCGGCGACCAGATCACGCGGCGCCTTCATCAGTGTTCGGGACAACAAGTCGAGACGTTTCGAGCCGTCCCACGTTCAACAAGTTTTCAAGCCGAACAAGTCCTGGATTTTCCCTTGCGCGATCAAACAACTGTATTGATCGCGATCGAACGCTTGCTCATGCAAATCTGCAGTGAGCTCAAACAAATTCGCCACGGGGCTCTGGTTTGGCACATTCGTTTGCAACGCCAGAATACGTCGCCACTCCATTTGCGGGTCGGGCTATTCCAAGCGTCAGCGCGGGCCGATCAAGTCATGCCGCTGGTGAGGATGCAATTGGAACAAGACCGTTCGTTCGACGGTGTGAACTTTCCGATCGAAGAGATTGCCGTGTCGGCGGGTGGGTGCGTCTTGCTTGTTGAGCATCAAGGCCAATTGTTTGACGAGCAACCTCGCAAAAACGAAGCCGCCTTGGGTGGCCTTCTCAATCGTCTTGCGATTCGTTTGGGCGAAGACAACGTGGTTTCGGCTGCGGTGGCCTCGGGTGCACAACCGGAACGGGCCGTGGAGTATCGCCCGCTTGTTGGCCCGCGTTCGGTGCGTCCACGTCGCTCAACGAAAATCATGACCAGCGACACGATGACACGGCCCTTGCGATTGCTTTTGGAACCGTTGGAACTCAATGCAATGCACGCCGAACCCAGTTCTCACCACTCGAACGATCAGAGCTGTCTCACACTCCCCCAAGCCTTTCAACACCAAGATGGCTCCCTTGCTGTTCGGCGTTCCTGGGGCCCTGAGCGAATTGAAACAGGTTGGTGGCATGGCCGGACGGTTCGTCGTGACTACTGGCGCATCGAAACCGAAACAGGCGCACTGTTCTGGATCTATCGTGACCTGCGATCGCTGCGTTGGTATCTTCACGGCGCATTTTGACAAAGATGTCTTTCAGCGGCATTGGCATCTACATCCAACTCGGCAACATAAAATTCAAACAACCATGAATCCAACTCACTACGCCGAACTGGTTTGCAAAACGAACTTTTCGTTTCTCAGCGGCGCGGCGCATGCTGATGAATTGGTGCAGCGCTCGCTCGAACTCGAATACTCCGCCCTTGCCGTTACTGACGAAAACTCTCTTGCCGGCGTCGTTCGAGCATTCAATGCCGCACGCCACACGAATTTGAAACTGATCATCGGTGCCGAACTCACACCTGCCGATGGATCCGCCGTCGTCGCTTGGGCCACCGACCGCGCAGCCTACGCGAACCTTTGCAAGATCATTACCGCCGGTCGTCGCCGCGCCCCCAAGGGTCATTGTTGGCTCAGCTTTGCCGACATCGCCGAGCGCCATGCAGGGTTGATCGTTGGCATTCGACCTGAACTGCCGACCGATACTCGTCGCTCTGCCCTGCTGATGGATGACCCCAGCTACGAGTGGTTTCAACAACCGAAAACTGCAGGCGCCAACACCTACCGCGACCTGTTCGGTGACCGAGCCTACTTGCTCGCCGCGCTCTACCAAGGTCAAGATGATCGCCAACGCATCGACCAACTCAAAAAGCTTTCGCATCAATCCCGTTTGCCGTTGCTCGCAACGGGCGACGTTTTATATCACACGCCCGAGCGGATGCCGCTGCATA
>JAHEAM010000421.1 GCA_024642765.1 Planctomycetaceae bacterium | reverse complement strand
GAAGGGCCGATTGGCCTTGAGCCGGTAATGCCGACATCCAGATTGTGGTGCAGAAGGCCGCTGTCGCAAATAGCACACAACGCATGTTTTGCCTCGTTGTTTCGTCCGTGAATAAATTGAGTTTTCAAGTCGTGTTTTGGCGACAATCGAAGTCACCGCGACCCAAATGCGAATCCTACCGCGTTAACCCTGTCCCAAGCGGGACATCAGGAAACTCACTCTTGATTCATTCGGCCGATCCCCTAACAAGATGCGGGGAAATACGAGTTTATGGGCGAATCGGCCTTAAATCCGATGTGATAGCAGGAAAAAACCGCACGAATTATCATAACGCCAAAATGAAATTTGGTGTTATGCCTGTCATATCGAATTTGCTGGTTTCAGAAGACCAGCAAGCAAATACACAACTTCCGCGAAACAAAATCGTGTTTTTGTTACCAATCTCAAAATTCATTTAGCGATATTCGATCTAATAAACGTAATGCGAAATCCATCGATTCGATTTCTCTGAAAAAAGTGTATTCCCAATTCTTGTTTTGATATGGGAGAGAGATGTTCCAATCGCCGAAACTCAATTCGAGACTTGAGTTTGGTGCAAATGCCGATGCATTTCCAGTATGGACAGAAAACTGTAACGACTTTCTAAATCGCGAACGCCACAATTCAACAGGTGCTGTACCTCGCGGTGGAAAACAAAAAAAGATTTCTCGCGCCTAGTTGAATTTCGGGGAGGAATCACACAGAATCATTAAAACGAAAAATGAACAGTGTTGATGACTTGTCGAACTTTCCCGGTTTGCAAGATTGGAATTGGAACACATGGACCTTTCGCAACTACGCTACTTCTTGTCTGTCGCTGAATGGGGAAGTTTTACAGTTGCTGCCAAGAAATGTAATGTCTCGCAGCCCGCCCTAAGCCAACAGATCGCCAAACTTGAGAAAGAATTTGGAGCCAGCCTTTTCGATCGCCAAGGACGGCATGTGACGTTGACACGAATTGGTTTCACATTGAAAAATCGTGCCTCGCAGATCATGCATTTGGTCGATGACACAATGAAACAAATGTTGGATGACGGTCGGTTTGGGAGTTTGGTGTTCGCGACTGCGAAATCGATCGGCCCCTATTTGTCAGCCAAGTTGTTGCAGCATCTCACGCGTGAGTTTGCCGAAGCCGACCTGGCCGTCGTTGAAAAATCAGTCAGTGAAATCGTGCGCGACTGTGGAAAAGGCGAACTTGACCTGGCGATAGTACCCTATCCTTGTGAACTTCCAAAGGACATTGTTTGCGAGCCGGTTTTTGTCGAAGAAATTAAAGTCGGCGTGAGTCGCTCGCATCCATTGGCGGAACAGGCGATAATTCAACCCGAGCAACTCGCTGGCGAAAAAGTCGTTTGGGTCAATGATCAAAATGGTTTGCCTGAAACGATTTTAGGAACACTGGAATCACTTGGTGTTTCAATGAAGTCGACGGCAAATGTCGAGTGCTATGTACTGTTAAATTATTTGGTTTCGCTCGATCAAGGCGTTGCGTTTTTTCCAAGCTCGACGATTCCGCGACAGTGCTCAAAAAACGTGAGCTTTATTAGCATTGCAGGCCGTCCACTATGTCGCACGCTGGCAGTTTGTTGGAATCAACGACGTTACCAAACACAATTGATGTCTAATTTTGTCAAATCCATCCGCGAATTTTCTTTTGCCGATCTACGCGCGATCGAACGCCCTCTGGATGAAAAACCTGGCACACCGAATTTGGTAGCCGAATTACCAAACGCAATCTCAGCAAATTAGAAGGTTGCCATGAATGAAGCCTCCGCTAGGTTTTTCGAAAAACCTGAGTTTTTCCGCGCCTGGCTTGAAAAAAATCACAATCGCAAATTGGAACTGTGGGTTGGCTTTAACAAGAAGGGTAGCGGGGTCCCTAGTATCACTTGGCCCGAATCTGTCGACCAAGCACTTTGCTTTGGTTGGATTGATGGAGTGCGAAAATCAATCGATGGAATGAGTTATCAAATTCGTTTTACGCCGCGAAAAAAAACGAGTCATTGGAGTTCTGTCAATATTCGACGAGTCGCTGAATTAACTCAACTGGGGTTGATGCAGCCGAGTGGACTTGTTGCGTTCTCCCATCGAACTGAGGCTCGTTCTAACCGAGCATCCTATGAGCAAGGTGAGGTTGTGATTCCCATTGAGTATTTAAATCAGCTGAAGGAAAACAGAGTTGCTTGGAAGTTCTTTCAATCTATTACACCATCCAAACAAAAGACAATTGCTTGGTGGATCGTGAATGCGAAGAAGCAGGAGACGAAGCAACGCCGCGTTGATATGCTGGTCGAATTCTGTTCGAACCAACAAATGATCCACAGGTTCAGCAGTGTTCCCAAATCCAAATGCTAACCTGACGAATCCGTAACGACTGGAATTGCCATTAAATTTTGCTATTCAAGGGAATTGTGTGCGATACGTAAATCAAAAAAACCCTCGCTGCCCAAATGGCATCGAGGGTTTGTTGCTTTCGTCATCCGCTCAGAATTTATCGCGATTAACGGTCGTGGAAATCTAGGAACCACCATCCGTCGTCCCATTCGAGCTCAACCCGACGCCATCCCATTGGGACTTGTGGGTAGGGGTAAAAAGGACCAATATATGGCCATGCAGATGGCGAATACTGTTTTGGATAATTGACCGCTGCATAGTTGGGAGCAGCGGCGTACGCTGGCCATGCATACCCTGGCAACGATGGAGCACCACCCATACCGCCGTTGTCCGAGGTGTAACCCATTGGCATTGGCATTTGGCCGGATGATGATGCTTGGTAGGCAGGAACTGGCATGCCTTGAGGTTGCCCGTAGGCTTGGTCCAAGTTCATACCGCCTTGCATTGGCATTGGCTGGGCTTGCATTGGAATTGGCTGTGCTTGCACTGGCTGCGGTTGCACCGACTGCGGTTGCACTGGCTGCGCTTGCACCGACTGCGGTTGCACTGGCTGCGCTTGCACCGACTGCGGTTGCACCGACTGCGGTTGCACTGGCTGTGTGCTGGTCGGCATTGGCGATTGGCCAATTGCCGCAATTTGCGGCACCTGACCAGCAGCGGATTCCTGGTAGTCGACTTGCTGTGCTGCTTCCGAAGGTTGCATAACCGAGCGACGAATTTCGATATCGTCGACAATTTTTACGGCTCCCAATCGACCAGCTTGTTGTGCTGTTTGGAGCACAAGTTCTTCTTGTTGCTCATTAGCAACGTAGCCCGTGAACCAAACGGTGCCTTGCTCAACTTTTAGGTCAAGGTTGAAACCGCGTAGGTTCCCTGCTTGCTGTTCGGCTTGCAGGCGTGATTTGATGAATTCGGCGATTTGCTGATCGTCAGCGTTCGCCGCGGCCGGCATGATTGCAGTGGCTGCAATCGCCAACCCTAGTACGAAACGTCGCATTTGTTTCCTCCTGAATGACAACGAAGATCGCAACTTGACCAGCCGAAAGTAAAATTTCACCGCAAATGGATTTGTGCGAAACTGGGTCAACTCGACTGATGGACTATTGAGGTTCCGGGATCTACCTTGACTGTCGAGCCAAGCTCCGAAATTCTCTTACTTTTTTTGGAAGCCGTGATGTGTGTTACGGCAGTTGGTTTACGCAAAACCAGCGAGAAAAATAGGAACGTTTGTTAAACGTCATTCGAATATTAAAAGCACCCTGCGGTGCCCTTTCCCCCTGGACGACCGAAAACCAGCCATTCCGATATTAGTTTTCGACAAAAAAGCACTTCAGAATGGTAGGATTTTTCAGATTTTGACGATGTTCGTGAAATTTCTGGTTGCTCCATCCCTACTTTCGCTAGCCCTTTGGTGTGACTTTTACGATCA
>JAHEAM010000032.1 GCA_024642765.1 Planctomycetaceae bacterium | reverse complement strand
GGACGACGCGATGGTTCGACATCGAGCATACGTGACAAGATTTCTGCGACCGGTTTGGGCACGTCGTACTTCGCCCAGTCGACAGCAAGCGACTTATCCAACTGTGCCCGCTTTTGTGAATTCGAAAATCCCACCAATCGCGATTTGCCCGTGATCAAACGCAATACGACACAACCTAGCGAAAAGAAATCACCAGCCGCCAATGCCGGTTCATTCATTGCCCGTTCCGGAGGCAAATAGTCCAGGCTACTTTCGTTTGTATTCATATCGACTTCTTGGAACGCGACGTCCGCGGCCCAAGGCAACCGCAAACGAGAATGCGATTTGCCATCCAACCAAATATTTCGTGTCGAAAGATCTCCATGAACTTCGCCCAAGCCATGAATTTTTTCCAAGACACTCGCGATTTGCAGTCCGATCGTGATCGCGATTTGCCAAGGCAAGCGGGCCTTGCGCGGCACTTTTTCAAACAAGGTTGTTCCCTTTGGAACACCACTCACCACAAATGCATAGTCTGCCAGCAAAACCGAATCGAATACAGGCACGATGTAAGGACTTTCGACAGCTACGAACTTTTGGACGCGGTCCGAATCAAATACAATTGGTTCGCCGTTTCCGTTGGTCTCAATGTCGCCCATCGAGGTGGCAAAATCCAATAGCACATGGAAGCCACTCGGGCGGTGAATTGCATTAAATGTGCCTTGCAAAACACCCGTTTCGTTTTGCCCCAAAACCAAATAGTCGCCAAAAACGAAGGGCCCACTGCCACCAGCAGCCAAAATTTTCGCGTGGTAAGGCGTGGCCAATCGGGCGCGCACTAGCCACTCCAATACGGTTTGGTCATTCGTATCGCCATTGAGTTCGGCCTCGATTCGGCGCACGATTTCTTCCACTGACGATTTCGCGACGATGCGACTTTCGACAAATCGCTGCCAGATTCCGTTATTCTCAATTTTCACGTTCGTCACCGGTGTTGGATTTATCGCGAATCAAGACTACATTAATCGATAGTTAGTGACGCGCATTGCACAATTACCGCCGATGCCCCAAATGCCAAGCATAAAGTTAAACAAGGTGTTGAGCATTATTGGTTTGGGCTGCGATCGAGGCACTATTTTTCTAGTGAAAAAATACTAGTGAACGAAAATCCTATTCGATGTAAAAAAGAGCCTTCAGACGATTGACTGCGAATCCATTGTACCAATTGCAGGTCAAACGATAACAGCATTATTTTCAAACGCTAACCCAATCCAGACAGGACTATGAATACCGCCGCCCCCGCACTTGGCAAAAAGCCGCTAAAAGCAAACGAATGCGTTCAATTGTATTTTGATCGCGCTGCCGATCAAATTGGCCTCGACGACAGTTTTCGGCGACTTCTTAAGATGCCGCGTCGCGAAGTGACAGTGGAAGTTCCCGTTGAAATGGACGATGGACGACTGGAGACACTTGTCGGTTTTAGAGTTCAGCACAACAACGCGCGGGGACCTATGAAGGGCGGGTTGCGATACCACTGGGACGTCGACTTGGACGAAGTTCGCGCGCTTGCCTCATTGATGACTTGGAAGACCGCCCTAGTAAACATTCCATACGGTGGAGCCAAAGGAGGTATTTGTGTTGACCCGCGCTCCCTCTCCCGCAAGGAAATGGAACGCATCACCCGAAAATTCATTGACCAAATCCATGAAATCGTCGGACCTGACAAAGACATCCCCGCACCGGATATGGGCACCAATGCCGAAGTCATGTCGTGGATTCGAAATCAATGGGAAAAGTACCATGGTTTCAATCCAGCCTGCATCACTGGAAAACCCGTCGAAGACTACGGCGCTCGCGGTCGCGAAGAGGCGACCGGTCGTGGCTGCGGCATCCTTGCATTCAAACTATTGAAACGTCTCGGGCGAAAACCGAGCGATTGTAGCGTTGCCATCCAAGGCTTTGGAAACGTCGGTTCGCATGCTGCGAAATTCATGCATGAATCCGAATTCAAGATTCATGCGGTCAGCGATATTAGCGGCGGCTATTTTAACGCCGAAGGCCTGGATATTCCGGACATGCTCACCTATACCATTAAGAACGGTTCGCTGGAGCACTACCCAAGTGCCGAAAAAATTTCCAATGAAGAACTTCTGGCACTTGATGTCAACATGCTTGTCCCGAGTGCCATTGGAAACGCGATCCGCGAGGACAACATGCATTCGATCAAGGCCCAGGTGATTATCGAGGGAGCGAACAACCCTATCCATCCCGAGGCCGACGAGTACTTGTATAAAAACGGCGTCGTGGTGCTACCCGATATTCTGGCGAATGCCGGCGGCGTAACGGTCAGCTATTTTGAGTGGGTTCAAAACCGCCAATACTATAGCTGGGATTTAAACCGAGTCCGCCAACAACTCGACTCGATTCTTTCGAGTGCATTCGAGGAAGTTTGGCAAGCATCCAATGACTTCAACGTCAGCCTCCGGACCGCTGCGTTTATCCTCGCAATCAAACGCGTGAAACGTGCAACCGAACTCGGCGGATTTTAGGATAGATTTTCTTGTCGGATTTCTTTCAGGAATTTCCAGCAAGGAGAATCAAAATATGGTTTCGAGGCCAACGCACGCCCCTTGTTTTGGAGAGTCTTACAAGTCAAATGGTTGCGCAGCGCGATTCGTTAAGCACATCCACCGCCCAATAAGTGATCAATGTGAAATCATTCTCCGAATTTTTGGCTTTCCATGTAGTAAGCTCGTATTAGCCAGCAATCAACCAATGATCGCGCTCACATGTTCTCGCATTGAAGTTTCTAATCGCGGGCCGTTGGTCTCGACGACTCGCGAAGCAAAGTAATTACCCCAACGCGCTGCTTTTTCCGGATCGAAGCCATGCGTTAGCCCATACAAAACACCGCCCGCGAACGCATCACCCGCGCCGACCGTATCGATTGGTTTCACGGGAAAACCACCGACATGTGCCATGGAGCCATCCCGATAAACATAGCAACCATGCTCACTATGCGTAACAAAAGCCAGATCCACCAATTGACCAATTTTTTGAACACAAGATTCCAAATCGTCCGATTCGCAAAATTGCTGAGCCTCAACCGCATTGCAAAAAACAATATCGCAATATTCACCAACCAAATCGGCGAAGTCTTTTGCAAAGCGATCGATTAGGAACGGATCGGAAAATGTAAATGCAGCAGGGACACCATGTTTCTTCGCAAGTCGAAACGCTTCCAAGCAGCTCTTCCGCGGCGTTTCGGCGTCCCACAAATAGCCTTCGACATAGACCAATTTGCTGTGCGCGATCGCATCGCCGTCGATGTCCGTTGGCGCCAGCGACGTCGATACGCCGAGATGTGTGCACATCGTTCGCTCCGCATCGGGAGTCGTCAACACAACACATGTCCCAGTTGGCAATGCACTTTCGGACGCCAAAGCGACTTCAAACTCAACACCCACTGCCTTCAAATCGCGACGATAAAATTCGCCGTGCGTATCATGCGACACTTTGCCAGAATAGATACCTGTGCCACCACTTTGAGCTATTGCAACCATCGTATTCGCGGCTGACCCACCCGAGGCAAGCGCGAGAGGATGACGCTCCAAGAGCTGCAACACCGCCGCTTGTTGGTCGGAACCCATCAGCGTCATCGATCCGCGATTCAAATTCAATTCGGCAATGAAAGCGTCGTCGACATGTGCCAAAATATCAACCATCGCATTACCAACACCAAACACGTCAAACTTTTTACTCGCGGGCATCGCCAAACTTTCTTGATTTTTTGAAAACTCTGTCTTTAGCTGTCTTCTTTGAGCCGTCGGCCAACACACCCAAGGGCCAAATTCTGGAGGTGTTCGATTATGACTTTTAGCTGCTTACCGACAAGGACCCTAGTCGCTCACAGAAAGTCCTGCCAAAGTCTATTTTCGATGATCGGAATCGTCATCCAAATAGTAATTCCAATCCTCGAACTGGTCATCGAGATGCAATAGCTCGTCGGCATGTGCTGGGGAGTCAATATGATAGAGTTGTTGCTGGATGTTTCGGTCGCGTCCAATCGACGACGACAGAGCTTGCAGCACCTCCAAATGCCGTTCGGGCATCGAGGTTGGTGTAATAATTAGTACCATGCAATGCACTGGGCGATCGTCGGGAGTTTCAAAAAACAAGCCTTCGCGATTAATCCCCATCGCCCCAACGATCTTGTCACCGACATCCATCCGAGCATGCGGGAACGCAAGGCCTTCCCCCACACAGTTCGACGAAAGCGACTCGCCTTTCATCACTGCATCATACAATTCGTCGGCTGAATATTTCAGTTTATTAACCCTAATCGTAAGCTCAACAAGTTGCCGGATTGAATCTTTTTTCTCCGGACCTTTCAGTTCAGTTGTAATGTTGTTTTCGGAGAGAAAATCCAAGATTCTCGCACGGTCTCGACCAAAATCTCCCGAGCGTTTCAAACTCATTCGAGTTAAAATCGGGCCAATCAATTCGTTCATCAAAACCATTGCCAAGACTACTGCTAAGAACATTTCGTGAATCTGGTCGAAGGCCCTGTCTTCGGTGACCAACAACATCAACCCCACAGCAAGTCCAGCCTGAGGCGTCAACGCCAATCCGATCCAACGTCGAAATCGCGGCGTCGCGTCAGCGAGCTTCATCCCGAAATAACCAGCAGCAACCTTTCCCACTAACCGACATGCAAAAACGATTACGGCCAACACGCCACCTAATGCAAGCGAATTAAGGTGCAATTGCATGCCAGCGACTATAAAGAAAATCGCGAAAATCCCGTATTCAAAACTCTCGAAGACGCGATGGCCAATTTCTTCCTTGTCCGGACTCAAATTCGCCAGGGTGACGCCGAGTCCCAGACACGAGAGCATCACGGACAACCCAAAATGTGTTGCCAATCCAGTGGTCAATAGAATCGCAATCAACGAGAGAACGGAAAGGCGCTCCGTGCGCACGACGCGCAGTGTGGTCAAAACCAGAAGTGCCCCTAATCCAAATCCCAACAATAGACTGCCGCCAATCATGGGTGCCAGCAAACTTGCTTTGATCGCTGCCTCAGGTGCAATAGCGGTTCGTGCAAAAGTTCGCGCCAACTCAAACAGGATGATACAAACCAAGTTGTTCAATGCCACGGCCGCAATCAACGTCGTCACAAAGGCACCTTTGGATGCCGTTTCTTTGACGATCGCCAAAACCGTCGCGGGAGCCGTTGAAATTGCAATCGTAGCCAACAAGATTGCCGTCTCCCAGCCAATACTTGTGAATAACATCAGTACGCCAAACACCAGTGCAGGTGTAAAGACAGCTTCGAACAAGATCAGAATTGCTAGCCGCTGGCGCGCAACACGTAGTCGTCGAAAGTTGAGATGGCTGCCAATCGCTACCGCCATCAACCCCATCGCAAAATCAACTAACGGCGATAGCGTTAATATGTTCTGGTCATCAAAAACCGAGAAAACGGACGAACCCATCAGTACGCCAGCGATGATCTGCCCCGTCACCGACGGTAAATGCAGCAACCGAGCCACTGCCCCAGATATTGACCCCACGACAAGAATTATCGCGACGATCAACAATATATTGGCTTCCACAAACATGACCAACTCAATGTGGGGATGAATAGTTCCTTCCAACGATTCTCGCTCAACCAACTTTACCCCACAAGTCGTCTTGCAAATCGCACGATAACTCAGAGGAGTTCTTGCTAAAAACGATTTGATTCGAAAAACAAATTAATTATCGCCAAACACGCGCAGGGTTGATTTAATGCCAGCCAACCCACTTTTTGCGATAGCTTTTCGAGGTCAAATAGCATGTGTTTCGGCTATACGATAGTTGCTTTCAACGAAAACAATTGGACTTTTTTTAGGGACAACATTCGCATAACAAGCGTCGGCGTTGTCACGCGCCAGATTGCCTTCAGTTTAACTGGCAATTCGACCACTTGAGCCAGATGCTCGAGAACTTTAAGCTGGTCAGATGGGAACCATCAAAACTTTTATCGCCGTTGATATAGCGCCGGTCATTACGTCAGCTGCCAAGAAACAGATCCGGGCCTTGGAACGCATTATCGAGGGCTATCGTTGGGTCGATACGGCGAACATGCACTTGACGCTAAAGTTTTTAGGAAATGTCTTGGACCGTGAGATACCCGAGCTTTGCAAAGTCGTCGAAGGCGCGTTGGCCGAGCATCCGATTTTGGATATCGACTTCCGTGGTCTTGGCACATTTCCCTCGATCGATCGACCGCGAACCCTGTGGATGGGAATCGAGGATATCGACGGAGCCTTTGCAGCAATGCAACGTAGTCTAGATGTTGCCTTGAGTGAAAAACTCGGCTTCCAACCGGAAAAGCGGGATTTCAAGGCCCATTTGACGCTCGGCCGCGCAGTCGAACAAGCGCGGTCCGATTCAGCCCTGAGCGATTATTTGGCTGCCAATGCCGATACGGATTACGGCAGCATGGAAGTCGATCAAGTGATTGTTTATTCAAGTTTTCCGGAACGTGGCAAACCCACCTATACCGCGATGGACACGATTGATTTGGGAACATGACTGTAATTGGGACAAGACAATTGCCCATTCATCGCTAGGAGTAAATTGAAAAGCCCCGAATTGAAGCTTTCTTGAAAAATATCCGGCAACTGGACCTAACGTGTCACTGCGACCGCGAATATTACAATATCAGCTACTTGAAAATGGTTGAATGGAGTCCTAAGGTAAACCAACGGAAACAGTGCTGAATTGGATGGTTCCCTTCAAAACGTGACGACCTGTGCTCGTGCCAATTACACAAATCGATTGTGGCGTTTTGATAGTTTTCGTTATTGTCTTATTAGTAAACTTGTGTTGGATGCGTTCAGACCCTAGAACGTTGCCACTACCCATCTCTCTCGAACCCCTGTTGAGGAAATCATGGCCAAGAAATCTGCAAGTCGCGTCAGCAAAAAGAAAAACGAATCACGTGGCGAATCGTTGATCAAAGACAACGAGACGCTTAAGAACACCGTCCAACAAATTGAAAAACAATTTGGAAACGGTTCGATCATGACGCTCGGAGCCGACGCTGTTTCGCACATCCGCGGTATCCCCACGGGAAGCCTGTCGCTGGACATTGCGTTGGGAGGTCAAGGTCTACCGTGTGGGCGGATCATCGAGATTTTCGGCCCTGAATCGAGCGGCAAAACAACCATTGCATTGCATGTGATTGCGCAAGCTCAAAAGAAAGGCGGCATCGCTGCGTTCATCGACGCCGAACATGCCTTCGATCCAACTTGGGCCAAGAAACTGGGCGTTGACCTCGACACGTTGCTTGTCAGCCAGCCGAGCAGTGGCGAAGAAGCAATGCAAATTACCGAGATGCTAATCAAATCGAATTCGGTCGATGTGATTGTTATTGACTCGGTCGCGGCCTTGGTGCCGAGGCAAGAACTTGAAGGCGAAATCGGCGATTCGCACGTTGGCCTTCAAGCTCGCTTAATGAGCCAATCAATGCGCAAGCTCACCGGCGCGATTGCTCGTAGCAAGACATGCACCGTGTTTATCAACCAAATTCGCGAAAAGATCGGCGTGATGTTCGGTAGCCCTGAAACAACGCCCGGTGGTCGCGCCTTGAAGTTCTACAGCTCGTGTCGAGTCGATGTCCGAAAAATCGGCACCTTAAAGGACGGCGATGAACAAGTCGGACAGCGTGTCAAATGCAAAATTGTCAAAAACAAAGTAGCACCTCCGTTCCGAATCGCTGAATTCGACATGATGCACAGCAACGGCATCAGCTACGAAGGTGACGTGTTGGACCTGGCAGTTATCGCCAAAGTCATTCAACGCAGCGGTGCATGGTTCAAATACGGCAGCACGCACTTAGGACAAGGCAAGGAAAAAGCTCGCCAATTCCTAATTGACAATCCGGCCATTTGCGAAGAAATCAAGGACAAGGTCATGGCGGACGGCGGACATATCACCGAAGTAATGGAATCCGAAGGCGCGACCGACGCCGAGTCAGTCGAAGACGATTCTTTGGAACTCGTGGAATAAAGACCCGCGATGCAAATAATGGTCGCAAAAACAAAAAGCCTCTTCAGCCCGGAAACGAAGCTGAAGAGGCTTTTTTTCGTGTTTGCTATGCCACTAATGCGATTGTTTGTTCTAAGTGTGCCGGGACAGGAAACAAAGATCTATCAAGTGGGTGAATGGAGCAAGCCAGTAACGAAACTCGGACCCACATTGGGTAAAGCGACCTTTTCAAATTCTGGTAGTTTGCTGGCAAGTTGCTTCGATCCTGGAACCATTTCACTTGTAGATACTCGTTCGAACGACACGGGTTTACGCCTAACTGCACCAATAATGTTGACTCCATGGCAATGCGAATTCACGGCTAACGACGAACGCATCGTGTTTCTTGCACCAGAAACGGCTGCGATTTGTAGTTGGAATCTAAAAGAAATTCGTGCGCAGCTGAAATATTGGAATTTGGATTTCGAACATCTGAACATCTTGCCGACAAGACAAATGGATTACCCATCAGAATCCACCCATTATTCGAATCCAAATCTTTCAGACGAATCGTGGTTAGTCATGGACCAGGACCAAGACGAAATTCAAAAATTAATGCGAGAGTTTCATTCCAATAACCGTATCAATCGAATATCGCGGGCCAGGGGAACTCTCGAAAAAATGAGGCGACTCGATCCAAACGACCCACACATCGCCGATCTACTCGCTTGGTACCTTTCGCGTAATCCCAAAGCTTCTGCTGATGAGTTGAGAAGCGCAAGTGATTTAAACCAACAAGCTTTACTATGGCAGCCTAACAGCATCATGACTCGCGATACCAAGGCTATGCTTGCATATCGTCAAGGAAAATACGCTGATGCTGAATCGCTTCTGCTGCAACTTCTCCAACAGGTCGATCCGCATTTTACAGCACCTTATGGGTACCTTTTGACGTTGGTGGACCTAAAACTGGGACATTGGCGTTCCGCGTTGACACATGCAATGGAGGCAATACGTAGCCATGGTTCTTATATGCCGCTTGATCGTGAGGCCTGGCTAAGGCTTGCCGAGGTTTTGTTTGAAGTCCCCAGGGTCATGGGTAAACGGTTTCAATTGCAACCGTTATTTCGATGGTGAACTTACCACGGCCATGTTCGCAGGCAGCTTGTAGGCCGTGAGTTTTTCGGATCAGTAAACTATCGGGCATCTCAACATTTTCGTGAGATGGGATTTCCACAGGACGAGACGACGTCAAAATGCCAAGTCGTAGCGAATCGCAAGCTGGCCAAATCGAGGACATGCAGTCAACTGTTATTTTTCGAAGCGTAGCTATATATTATGGACGACGTAAACTCCCTTTTTCCAACAATTTCTCGAACTGTATGAAACGCCTATCTACCAACGAACTTCGTGATATGTACTTGGACTATTACGTTCAACACGGCCACCGCCTGTGCGCTAGTGATGTGTTAGTTCCCAAATGGGATAAGTCCGTACTGTTCACTCCAGCGGGAATGAATCCGTTCAAAGACCACTTCCTCGGGAAGGTACATCTCGAGTTTACACGGGCGACGAGTTGCCAGAAATGTCTTCGAACGGGCGACATCGATAACGTTGGACGAACGGCCTATCACCACACTTTTTTCGAAATGCTCGGCAACTTTAGCTTTGGCGATTATTTCAAGAAAGAAGCCATCCACTGGGCGTGGGAATTTTTGACTTCGCCTAAATGGTTAGCGATCGACCCAAATCGCTTGACTGTCACCGTTTATCTCGATGACGACGAAGCTGCAAATATTTGGCACAACGAAATTGGATTGCCAACTGATCGAATTTTCCGCATGGACGAGCACGACAACTTTTGGCCTGCCGGTGCACCGAGCAATGGTCCTGATGGCGTTTGCGGACCCTGCAGTGAAATTTTCTATCATCCACCCGGTGGCAGAAAAGAAGTCGAAATTTGGAACCTTGTCTTCACTCAATTCAATCGCGATGGCGATCCACCCAACAATCTCCTACCACTGCCCAGCAAAAACATCGACACCGGCATGGGTCTAGAACGCACTGCTGCACAACTACAAGGCGTCGAGACGAACTTTCATATCGACATCCTCCGACCGATCGTCGAAGCAGCCGCCGATATTTGCAGCGTCAAATACGAAATGGATTCGGACAACGGTAGGCGCTTGCGACGGATTACTGATCATATTCGCGCGTGCACTTTTGCCATCCATGAAAACGTTTATCCGGGAGCAGCCAAAGAGGAATATGTTGTGCGACGCCTATTGCGCCGCGCGATCTTGGACGGGCATCAAATGGGTATGATCGAGCCATTCCTTCACCAACTGGTTGGCAAGGTGGCTGAGATGATGGTCAAGCCTTACCCCGAAATATCAGAAACCATCGATCGCGTATCGCAAGTTGTCCGGCGCGAGGAAGAAAACTTTTTGGGTTCCATTGAAGACGGCCTTGCGCGGGTCAATCGAATTTTTGCTGATTCCGTCGATCCGGCAACGGGCATGGTTTATGGTCGCGATGTCGCGGACCTTTATCAGACCTACGGTGTGCCGCCAGAATTATTCGAAGCCATGGCGGTTGAAAAGGGCTATGCGGTCGATTGGGACGGCTATCGTGACGCTATGGAGCAACACAGCGCATCGTCAGGAAAATTCGCCGACTCCGTGATGGGCGATTTTGGTCCAATTGACGAGATCAAACGCGAGGTCAAGTCTTCGGCATTTGTGGGCTACCAGACGACCTCAGCAACTGCCACCGTGTTGGGCTTGATTGCCAACAACCAAGTTTGCGAACTCATCACACAAACTGATAGCGACGCGATATTAATTCTCGACTCAACTCCGTTCTATGCGGAATCGGGAGGCCAAGTCGGCGATTCGGGCACAATTGAAACGTCTACCGGACGTTTTGTCGTGACGGATACACAGCGAAATGGTGACGTTGTACTGCATTTCGGCAGCGTTTCGTCAGGCGAAATCCGCAACAAGCAAAGCGCCCGAACCATCATTGATTCCGAGCGCCGTGATGCGATTCGCCGCGCTCATTCGGCAACGCACATTTTACATCACGCTTTGCAAACAACGCTAGGTTCGCACGCACAACAACGCGGTTCAAAAGTCGCCGAAGATTGGCTGCGTTTCGATTTTTCAAACATGCAAGCCGTAACGAATGAGGAACTAGCTCAAATCGAATCGCTTTCAAATCAAAAAATTAATTTGGCGGCACCCATTTCCGCCGACACTTTGCCGCTGAGCGAAGCACGTCAAAAAGGTGCGATGATGTTGTTTGGCGAAAAATACCCTGACCCGGTACGCATGGTCTCGATCGGCGACTTCAGCAAGGAACTTTGTGGCGGTACACATCTGAGCAATTCAAAAGACGTTGTTCTTTTAGAAATTCAATCTGAGGAAGGAGTCTCTGCAGGGACGCGACGCATCGAGGCTCTTACGGGTAAACGCGCCGCAGAGTTTCGCGATCAGGTTGGCGAGGAAATCAGAAACGTCTGCTCGCTCTTGAAATCAAGTCCAAACGATTTCCCAAACGCAGTCAATGATCTCAATCGGCAAGTCAAGGATCTGCGAAAGCAGCTTGCAAGTGGCAAGGCCCCACAACGCAACGCACGTTTTGAATCAACCCGCGTGGATATCAAACCTGATTACGTTTCGCAACGCTCAGCATTGAAAGAAACAGCTCGTTTACTGAACACACCCATGTTTGCGTTAGCGGAACGTGTCACAACCTTGTTGGCAGAAATGGAATCGCTGCGTCAACAAATCGATACTGCAAGCAGTTCGGCATCGATCAGCACTAGCGATTTGGCCGCAACCGCCACCAACGTTTCTGGAACAAACCTGATTGTCCAAGAAATACAGGATGTCAATCCAGCAGTGTTGCGTCAGTTGGTCGACGAACTACGCGAGCAAATGCGTTCGGTGGCAATATTTCTGGCCACTGCAACTGCAGAGGATAAAGTCATGCTAGTGGCTGGAGTCAGTTCCGATTTGATCCCGAAAGGAATCAAGGCTGGTGATTGGATCAAAGCCGTTGCACCAATGGTGGGTGGCGGCGGTGGCGGAAAACCAGACTTTGCCCAGGCCGGTGGAAAAGAACCACGCAACATTCAAGCGGCTCTGGATGAAGCAGCTAATTATGCTCGTTCGCGACTGATAAAGTAACTGCCATCGGAACCTATTGGATCACCTCGAGGTCGTTTCGCAGTCCCTGTGATCCGATATGTCGGCGGATGGTTTCTTGCGCCATTTGTTTTTCGAAATAGCTGGTCACACGGCCTTGCAGCAACACCTCGCCGTCGTGCTTCGCATTAACGTGCACGCCGCGCAGCCTTGGATGTGAGTGGTGAACAAAAACGCTAGTCAGTTGTTGTGACAACGACAGATCGATTTCATTTAGTTGCATCTAAACACCATGTTTCCTTAGGAGTGTCGCGACGCACCATGCGTCCAAAATTCATCGTGGAAATTGAAGAATAGGAATCAGAACTCGCAACTATGCCATATGTAATGCCAATGTCAACTTAGAACACTCTCGAATGTCAATCGATTTTATTTTGGAGAGAGGCAAGGACTCCGTTCCCCAAGAATCCATAGAATTGTTACCTCTAGCAGAGCTTTTCCGAAATCAAGCGTACGCGGAATGCGAATGCCGCCGGCGAAGTTGTTTCCGCGGATACGTTGGGCGGAGAATTGATCGCAATAACGTTCATGCAGGTTCAGAATGGCTAGATCCTGGCCGAAGGATCAAGGCAATTGTGAGTTGTGCCGGTTGGAAGTTTAATTCCGATTGGCTAAAATCGATGCTGCTGTGATTTAACTACGGTTATTGTCAAATCCAATAGGAGATTACCTTGACTTCAACTGAGCCGATTCCGTCCGCCGAACCTGTCCTTGCAACTGCGCTCAAAGATTGGCATCAATCGCGAAACGGCAGAATGGTTGATTTTGCGGGTTGGCTAATGCCAGTTCAATATTCATCCATCATCGAGGAACACACCGCGACGCGTGAAGCAGTCGGCATATTTGACGTCTCGCACATGGGTCGCTTTTATTTCGACGGCCCAGAAATCGATCGATTTCTGGATTCGCTCACGACGCGACGAGTTGCTGGAGTTGAGCAGGGCAAAATCCGCTATTCGTTAATGACAAACGAACGAGGCACAATCCTTGACGACGTACTCGTTTACCACTTGGCTCGCCCCAACGGAAAAAGCCAATACATGATGGTCGTAAACGCTGGCAACCGCCGCAAAATTTATGAGTGGATTATGCAACACATTCCCGGACGTGGGATAACTCTTGACGACCAAACTCTTGAGTCGGCAATGATCGCCGTTCAAGGTCCCATGGCATGCGATATTATCGATAATATTTCAGCGCAAAACCCAAAAGAGTTACCCTATTACACGGGGGCTTATTCCACGGTTTGCGGGTATGAAGCAATCGTTAGCCGAACCGGCTACACCGGTGAAGACGGATGCGAAATCATCGTTTCGAAAACAGCAGCTGAAGAAGTCGCTTCAGAGATCGCGGACCGATCTGCGAGCGTAGGCGGGCGCCCCGTGGGCCTCGGCGCTCGCGATACTTTACGACTGGAGGCGGCGATGCCGCTGTATGGTCACGAACTAACGGAAGGAATCAACGCAAGTCAAACCGATTTGAACTTCGCGATCAACCTAAAGGACCGGGACTTCGTCGGACGCGCCGCGATTGTGGCAGCCAAGAAGCGAACGGACCTGCCGGTTCGCGTGGGCCTTGAATTGGACGGACGCCGAGCGGCTCGCGAAGAATGCACCTTGCACGTTGTTGACAAACAAGTTGGTTTTGTAACGAGTGGGACTTTTGCGCCGACTTTGCAAAAGGCTATCTCCATGGGCTATGTGCTGCCCGAGTATTCGGCTCTTGGCACGCCAATAATCGTCAACATTCGTGGCAAAACAGCCCAAGCCGTTGTGGTCAAGTTGCCCTTTTATTCACGATACTAATTTCCGACGCCGTACATTTCGAATCGAACAATATCCAATTACCAAACCTCTAGGAGAAAACGCGTTATGGACCCAAGTCAGTTGAAATATGCCGAAACACACGAATGGGTATTTGTTGATGGGGACGTTGCGACTGTCGGGATAACGTCACACGCAGTTGAACAACTCACAGACTTGGTTTACATGTATTTACCTGCGGTTGGTTCACAAGTTTCGGCAGGATCGCCATTTGGGGAAGTGGAGTCTGTGAAGGCAACAAGTGATCTTTACAGTCCAATCGATGGTGAAGTCATGGAGGTAAATTCAACACTGCCCGATAATTTGGATTTGCTGAACAGCGATCCTTATGGCAAAGGTTGGATTATGAAAGTCAAGCTTTCCAGTACCGATGCTGTTGGAAAATTGATGGACCAAGCGGCCTACGAAAAACAATGCGCCGATCATGGCTAATGGCGGTTGGAAAAACGACGGTAATTCAAAGCTACAAACACCAATCGCAAGACTCTTGATTGACCCGCCCGCGACCGGTTCGTGGAACATGGCTGTCGATCAGATGTTGTTGGATGAGGTCGATTCGCCAACACTTGTCACCTTGCGAATTTATGGTTGGACGCCTGCCACCCTTTCGCTCGGATACTTTCAAAAAGCGAGTGAACGAGAA
>JAHEAM010000031.1 GCA_024642765.1 Planctomycetaceae bacterium | reverse complement strand
GTTGGAGGAGTGCCGCTGCTCAAACCCGGTATGTTGGGACGCGCTCATTTGGCGGTGGGATCCAATCGCGACATGATTTTACTGTCGCGCGATGCATTGGTCCTAGGTGGCACGCAACCTGTTGTATACAAGATCATCAAACGCGAAACTGGAACGACTGTTGTGCCGGTTCTGGTTGAGCTTGGCGTGAACTTTGGTGATTGGATTGAAGTCAAGGGCGAAGTTGCGGATGGAGATCAAGTCGTTGTGGTGGGCAACGAACGATTGCGTCCGAATGCCGAAGTCAAAATCATTGAAACACGAAATGATCGACCAAAACAGTGACATCGGTCATGAATTGGAATCCATTGCTTGAATTCAAAAACCATTTTCTGTTGAGACCCTAAGACGTGCATCCCATCGCTTGGTTTATTGAGAACCCCGTCAAAGTCAGTGTTGGCGTGATCCTGTTGATGTTGTTTGGAATTATTGCCATGTTCAATATGCCCATGCAACTATCGCCGGACGTGACGCGGCCACAAATTTCGATTTCAACAACCTGGCCTGGTGCTAGTCCGCACGAAATCGAAAAAGAAATCATCAACGAACAAGAGGAAAAGCTAAAAAGCGTTGAAGGCGTCATCAAGATGACGGCGGAATGCCAGAATTCTCAAGGCACAATTACATTAGAGTTTCGTGTCGGCACCGACATGAACGAAGCGCTGTTGAAAGTTAACAGCCAACTGCAGCAAGTTCGCGAGTACCCACTCGACGCCGACAAGCCTGTGATACGTACGTCGAGCCAATCGGATCGTTCGATTGCTTGGTATATTCTCAGCGAATGCCCGCCAACGGACGAAGCGGTCAAGGCGTTTGCGGATTCGCACCCGCAACTCAAGGATGAAATCGAGCATGTGCTGGTACCAAAAAATGTCGGCCTGAAAATGTTTCGCTTTCGCCAATTGATAGAGAGACACCCGGAGGCAGCGGTGTTGTTTCCTACGCCTCTCGATTTGCAGACATACAAGAAGTTTGCAGAAGATGTCTTGGAACCGCAACTTGATCGCGTGCCTGGTGCCGATGCGATGGTTCGTGGGGGACTTTTGCCGCAAGTTCATGTCGTCGTCGATGCGGCGAAGTTGGCAGCTCGCGGCCTGACGATTTCTGACCTTCGGACTGCACTCCTACAAAACAATTCCGATATTTCGGCAGGTGAATTTGATATTGGCAAGACACAAGTGGGCGTTCGAACGGTTGGCCAATATCGATCTTTGGGCGAAGTAGCCAATCAAATAATCGTGTCCCGTGATGGACAGAGTATTTATGTCCGCGATGTTGCTGATGTCGAAATGGGTGTGGAGAAGTCGACTGGAGACGTGCGCCGGTATGGAGCCACGTCAATTTCGTTGAGTATTGTTCGAGATTCTGGTGCCAACGTTGTCGACGTCATTCGAGGCCTAGATGAGGAAGTCGATCGGCTTAATCGCGGTGTCCTAGCTCAACGTGGGTTGACGCTGACGAAGGTTTACGATGAAACGGTCTACATCAACTCGGCCGTTGGCCTAGTGCAACAAAATATTGTGATCGGCGGTTCTTTGACCATTATCATTTTGTTGTTGTTCTTGCATTTGGGTGCTCGCTCGTTGATGATCGCGCCCCTGATTCTCGTCACTTCCATGTTGGCTGTCAGTGTAAACCCATGGTGGTTTGCAGCAACGCTGGCCATTGTGGTACTTGCGGGGATTTGGTTCGCCCGAGGAACAATTGTTGTGGCGATTGCGATTCCAATTAGCGTGATTGGGACATTTTTGTTTTTGCGCTATATGGGCCGTTCGCTGAACGTGATCAGCCTAGCGGGATTGGCTTTTGCAGTCGGGATGTTGGTCGACAACGCGATTGTTGTTCTTGAGAATATCGATCGTTTTCGTGGACTGGGTTATTCCGGTCGAGAAGCTGCTCGGCGAGCTGTTCAAGAGGTCTGGGGAGCCGTTTTGGCTTCTACTTTGACGACGTTGGCTGTTTTCTTGCCGGTGATTTTCTTGGAGGGCGAGGTCGGCCAGTTATTCGGTGATATTGCACTTGCCATTTGTTTGGCGGTTGGGATTAGCTTGATTATCAGTGTGATCGTGATCCCGACAGCTTCTGCACGCTTGTTGGCAGGAGAGCACGATTCGCATGCCAAAGAATCACGCGTCACGGCGTTTCTCGAGTATCTTGGGCAATCGATCACCAATTTCATCGGCGGCGTCAACGCTGCAATGCAACGCAACACGATACTTAGCATGGTTTTTGTTGTTGGGATTCTTGCAACAACTGCCGTTGTAGCGTGGTGGCAATTTCCAAAGCTTGAGTATTTGCCAGCAGGCAACCGAAATTTGATTATTTGCAATGTGTTGACGCCATCGGGGTACAACGTGGAGCAGCTTACAAGCATCGCTTCTGAGGTTGAAACTTTGTTGATGCCCTACTGGGATGTCGAACCGACTGTCGAAGACACAAGTGATCTAGAGTTTCCAACGATTGCCGATATGTTTTGCTTTGCTCGTGAAAAAAGCGTATTCGTTGGACTACGAGCACACGATGATATGCAGGCTCGAAAGTTGATTCAATTGGTGCAAGCCAAGTTGAATGGGAAATTTCCTGGCACGATGGTTATTGCTTCGCAAACGAGTTTGTTTGGTCGTGGCATGTCGGGTGGACGGAACATCGATGTCGAAATCAATGGACCTGATTTGGAGAACCTGGTTGAATTGGCTGGCGAGATGATGGGGCGTATCAAAGGCGCAATGACTGCAGACACACAGATTCGACCTGAACCAAGTCTTGACCTTTCAACACCCGAATTACACGTTTTTATGAAACCCGAGCAGGCAGGTGCGGCAGGGATCACAAGCGACGAATTGGGTTACACAGTAAATACGTTGGTTGATGGCGCTTATGCAACAGATTACATCGTCGGTGGCGAGAAAATTGATTTGGTGATCAAAGTTCGTGAAGATGCCGGAAAGACAAATTTGTTAGAGCAGTATATCGCAACTCGAAACTTTACCGATGCCGTTCGTCTCGACACAGTTGCTCGAACGGAACTAAAGAGCGGTCCCGAACAGATTCATCACCGCGAACGTCAACGTGCTATTACGTTGCAAGTTTCTCCACCCGAAAACATGTCTTTGGAGTCTGCGATCGAGGCTATCAATTCGAAAGTGATCGCACCGATGGAAGAAGAAGGCAAACTGGGGGCCAGCTATCTCGTGAATTTGAGCGGTACTGCTGATAAACTGCAACAAACCTGGGGTGAGCTTAAATGGAATTTTTTGCTGGCTGTGTTTATAACCTATTTGTTGATGGCGGCGCTTTTTGAGTCGTGGGTGTATCCTTTTGTCATCATCTTGAGCGTACCGTTAGGTGCCGTCGGCGGCATTGTATCATTGAATTTATTGAGCAAGTACTTGGTCGCCATTGGCGAGCCGCCGCAGTCACTAGATGTGTTAACGATGTTGGGCTTCGTGATCTTGGTCGGTACCGTAGTGAACAACGCAATCTTGATTGTTCATCAGTCGATTGTCTTTCGACAGGAAGGCATGGATTCTCAGGATTCTATTGGGGCCAGTGTGAAAACTCGCGTGCGTCCCATTTTCATGACGACGCTGACGACAGTCTTTGGCCTCGCGCCGTTGGTTTTCTTTCCAGGCGCGGGCAGTGAGCTTTATCGCGGATTGGGAAGCGTGGTGTTGGGCGGTTTGGTTTTGTCGACAGTATTGACTCTGTTTTTGATTCCAACGTTGCTGAGTATTATGATCAAAGTTCAAGAGTTCGTGTTTCGTGCAACGCCGGCAACAACAACCAGTTCAAAAGCTAATGAAACGGCACCGCCTCAAAAACGAGCTGAGGAGTTTTTTGGAAAGCCATCCGATGCGCCGCAGGATGCAACTGTTCGCGCATGATGTGTCGCCGACTTGAGAATACCGGCACTCGCTTTTTTTGTGATCAGTCGCGGTTAAAGTCGTGAAACACTTTTTGGATTGAGTACTCGTACTTGGAAAAGACGATTTGCTTCGAGTAGGAGTTTGTAGTTGTGTTTGCTGGCGATCCGTGAGAAGTCTAAATTTTTGCCACTTACATGAAGGCACTTGGAGAATTCATGATTCGATTGCATTTACTCAGGGAATTAGTTTCCGGTACTAGGCATCTGCGATTACTTGCCATTTTGGCAGCGGTCGTGATGTCTGGTGAAGTTCGCGCCCAAGACGACTTTCCTGTCGAACCCGTTGTCGCCAACGCATCAGAAGAGGGTGTTGCAGCGATGGCGTCGATCAAAATGCCTCCAAGTGTCAAAGCCGAGTTAGTTGCCAGCGAGCCAGATGTTGCAAATATTGTTGCGTTCACGATCGACGATCAAGGCAGAATTTTTGTTTGCGAAACCTTTCGTCAGGAACAAGGTGTTACTGACAATCGCAGCCACGACGAGAATTGGGTCGATCATGATTTGGCCGCTCTAACAGTTGAGGATCGTATTGCCTATCACAAGGAACTTTTGCCCGATCAGGCACGTGAGTATCGCAGGCAGGACGATCGCATTCGAATGTTGCAAGACACAAACGGCGATGGCCGTGTTGATACATCGAATGTGTTTGCAAATTGTTTCAACGAAATTGAGGATGGCACTGGCGCGGGCGTTCTCGTGATGGGCGATCGGGTTTTTTTTACTTGTATCCCGCATCTTTGGAGCTTGCGAGATACGAGTGGTGATGGTCAGGCGAACGAACGAATTTCTTTGCAAGATGGTTTTGGCGTTCGTGTGGCTTTTCGCGGACACGACATGCACGGACTGGTGCGCGGACCAGACGGTAGGATTTACTTCAGTATTGGTGACCGCGGTTACCATCTGGAAACAGCCGAAGGAAAGACGTTCGCTAATCCCGAGAGTGGCGCTGTGTTTCGGTGTCAGCCAGACGGTAGCGGCTTGGAAGTCGTTGCAACTGGTTTGCGCAATCCGCAAGAGTTGGCCTTTGATAATTTCGGAAACCTTTTTACTGGCGATAACAACTCCGATAGCGGAGACCGAGCGCGTTGGGTTTACATTTTACCCAGTTCCGATTCGGGTTGGCGCATGAGCTACCAGTATTTGTCGGATCGCGGGCCCTTCAATCGCGAAAAGATATGGCATCCGTTTCACCAAGAGCAACCGGTGTTCATCGTGCCGCCGATCACCAACATTGGCGACGGACCTAGCGGCGTTGAGTATTATCCGGGAACGGGTTTTGCGGGCGGATTCGAGAACCATTTTTTTATGTGCGATTTCCGTGGCGGTACTGCACAGAGTGGCATTCGTTCGTTTCGTATGGAGCCGAAGGGTGCGTTTTATGAATTGGTAGACTCGAAGGAACCCGTTTGGCAGGTTTTGGCAACTGACATTAAGTTTGGACCAGATGGCTATTTGTATGTCAGCGATTGGGTTAATGGCTGGGTGGGAGAAGGCAAGGGGCGGATCTACCGTTTGCTCGACGAAAATTTGAAGAATTCCAATACGATTTTGGACGTTCGCGATCGCTTGGCTGCGGATATCACGAATATCGAATCGAAGGATTTGCTTGAGTGGCTGGGGCACATTGATCAACGTGTGCGGCTCAAGGCTCAATGGTCATTGGCCGAGCGCAACGAAGCCACCGCGTTATCGGAAGTCGCGATTCATGGCGAGTCGCAATTCAAGCGACTGCATGCGATCTGGGGGCTGTGGCAGATTGGTTTGAAGAACGATGATAGTGCAATCGAAAAAACGATTGAATTGCTGCTAGGCGATGAAGATCCTGAAGTCCGTGCGCAATCTATTCGTGTTGTTGGCGAATTGACGCTGAATTCAATGCAGTCGCATGTCGTTGCTGCCATTCAAGACAAAAATCCTCGAGTCCAAATGATGGCCGGCCTAGCTCTTGCGAATTTGCCTACATCGCCGCAGTCAATAAATTCGCTAGTCGATTTGTTGGAGAAAAACGACAACCAAGATCCCGCGTTGCGTCACGCGGCGATCATGGGCTTGACTGCCGCTGAACCCAAAACGTTGGTTGAATTGGCCAAGAACAATGAGTCAATTGCGATGCGTCGCGCGACGGTGGTGGTCTTGAGAAAATTAAATAGCGAGTTGGTTGCAGAGTTTTTGAATGATCGTGAGTCGATAGTTGCGGATGAGGCGGCTCGTGCAGTCTACGATCTGCCGCTCGTAGAGGCGTTGCCTCAATTGGCCCAAGCAGTTTTTGCGTTTCCAGCGGCAACGGAATACACGCGTCGCGCTATGAATGCTTGTTACCGCGTTGGTGGAACCGAAAATGTGAGACGTTTGTGTGACTTGGCGCTGGATGAGACATTCTCTAACGAGCAACGCGTAGCGGCAATTCGATTGATTGGACAATGGAGTCAAGCGAAAACACGCGACGCTGTAATCGGTATGTGGCGGCCGATTGCAGCTAAAAATGCAGAGGAAGCTCAGCTGATCCTTGTCGAAAACTTGTCGAGGCTGTTGGGGATAGGTCAATCGGCAGAACTTAAGTCTGCGGTGGTCGAAGCACTTCGAAATCTAGATGTCAAATCAAGCGAGGTGACTGGGTTGATTGCGAGAATTGCCGCGGATGTCCAGCAGCCTACTAGCCTACGCCGCGTTTCACTTCTTGCGCTCGATGCAATCGAACCGCAACATTCTGAGCCGTTGGCGATTGAGTTTCTAAAAGATACGGAACCCCAAATGCGAATAGCAGCACGACAAATTTTGGCTGACAGACGGCCAGAGATTGTTGTCGAGCATTTGGTTGAGTTGTTGGGCACCGCAGACAGTGAGGAGCGAAAATCTGCATTCGCGGCGCTTGCCAAAATCAATCATCCAAAGGCAGTTGAGGCTTTTGAAAAACAACTCACGATGTTGGCGGCTGGCGAAGTGCCTGCCGATACTCGCTTGGATTTGCGGATGGCCATCCGCGCACAAAAAGAATCATCAGAAAATTTGTTTGAACAGCTAGATGAGTATGAGTCGCGTTTGACTCAGGGGACGTTGACCGAACGCTACGTCGATTCAACTTTCGGTGGCAATGCTGAAAAAGGTAGGAAGTTGTTTTTCGAGAGAACTCAATTAAGTTGCTTGCGATGTCATCGAATCGGCGAGGACGGCGGCAACGTTGGGCCAAACCTTTCTGGTATCGGACTCAAACGTACACGCGAATTTCTGTTGCAGTCGATTGTTGAGCCGAACGCGCAAATCACAGAGAAATTTGGAACAGTTGTTATCCTTGATGATTCTGGTCTGACGGTCACCGGAATCTTACATATGGAAAACAAAGATGCTGTGCGATTGATTACGGCAGAGGGCGAGTTTGTGACAGTTGCACAAGACGCAATCGTCGAGCGTCGTACAGGTGAGTCCGCGATGCCCAAGAATTTAATCGAAAGCCTCGATGATTCCGAACTTCGTGATTTGGTCGAGTACCTAACGACACTAAAATCGGAACCCCAACCCGACGTCGAATCATTAGAAATCGAAGGCCAATCGGACAAATGAGAGTCGTTCAGCGTTCGCTGTTAATTCGCGTAGCATTCAATTAATGACAATGTCAGGGATTCGATTTTCGAAAGCGTGAACGTCGTATTGAATTGGAGATTTTTGTGGAGTGGCGTACTGGGGCGGCAAAATGTTTGGGCCATCTTGAGTTCTTTCGCCGCCTTCGTCTCGCCATTGTCGCATTTCAACGGTGACTTGATATTCGCCTGCCGCAGCGCCGTCGTTGGTGCGGAAACTGGTTAAATGAAACTCACCATCACTGTTGGTAACGCCAATCGGACTTAAAGCCATAGATTCGCTCGACTTCGGATGGAATGTGACCAGTGCGTCGGCGATTGGTTTGCCTTGAAAAATGACCTTGCCTGTGACGGGATGAACCGCTGGTAGGTTGGAGTTGCACCCAAACGTGCACAAAAGCAAAAGCCAAATGGCCGCTGCAAAACCAAACCAGGTTGTTTTGAAGATTGAAGTCGATTTCATTTTTGGTGTTCGCATTGTTTTTTTGTTTTTCAGATTGCCGGGCGCCCACAGGCGGGAATTGTGCTCTAGCCGTCCAGCAATGCTGTGGATTTTGCGAGCGGCAAGGCGCGAGCAACTATTCTTGTCCAAGAATCGGATTAGAAGTAGCAGGCATTTCATCTGTGATGCAATTTGCGCACGAGTTGGGACTGTTCCATTAACCAGCCCTCATAATTAGTCACGTGTGACGACCTCGTGATTATTTCGAGTCACCATTTGCGCCAAAACAAACAAATCGGTTGTTTCGGATTTAAATGCCGTAGAGCCATCGCAATACACAAAGTTGGCTCCAGAGTTGTGAAAGGAATAAAAGCAGTGCGCATACTCATTGGAATTATTGATGGAAACAAATCCCGGTATGACAGTTGTGCCGCTGCCGTAATTGGAAGTTGTCCTTCTGCCGATAACGTACACGTTGTCGTTCGTGGCCCAAGCGCCGCCTCGCGCACGAAAATTCGCCGAATAGTCCAGGGGTGTCATCGTTCGGCGCCTCCAGACGTCTTCGCGACCAGCACATTCGCCCAACATGATCGTGTTGGATGTTCCGTCCCGAATATCCCTAATCAAGTTTTTACTGTTGTCGGTTGGGTGATATGCAGCCAATGCGCCTCGCAAATCCGAAGTAGTCGGAAAAGATTGTCCCGAGGGAAGGGAACTATTGATGTCGAGGTGTACACCAGTGGGTGTAAAGTAATCACCACAGGCTCCGAGTTTTGATTCGGGCGAATTGGGTTTGTCCTCAAAACGTGGGCCGCCTGGCGTTGTGGGGCAATTCATTATTTCAACACTTAGATTGGTGATCTGTCGATTGGCAACTGACTGGCCAAAAAAGGGGCCAGCATTGGAGTTGGACGAATCCCACCAGTTGGCTTTCCGATCCCAGCCTGTGCCTAAATCCAACATGTTCGATTGCTCCAAATAGGGCAGAACCTGTGGCGCCCAGCTAAATTGTCCAACGTATTGGGGACTGGAGTACGACTGCGTGAAGGTTAAAGGATATTCGGAACGAGCACTCTCGTAACCTGTAATGGCAAGTCCGATTTGGCGCATGTTGTTGAGGCATTGAGTTCTTCGGGCAGACTCGCGCGCCGATTGAACGGCCGGAAGCAGCAGGCCGACCAGGATGCCAACGATCGCAATCACAACGAGTAGTTCTATAAGCGTGAATCCCGCTCGGGCTTTCTGAGGGAAGGCGTTTGTGATCGCGTTCAAGTTTGTGCTCGGCAGATTCGACATCTAAGTTTTTTCCGAAGGGTAATTGCATCTATCAAAAGACGAAAGCAACTTGGATGCCAAAATACGCTATCCAATGTTGCACAACGGCATTTCTAAGGAAGTCTAGTCAAAGAATTTTGAAAAAGTAGTTTCTGTTCCCATTGGTTATCGAATCCAATTCGGTGTGTGTCGTTTTTTTCACCCGAGTGTTGAAAAAGACGTCATTCTTTCTGAAAAGGATGTTCGTTGGGCCAAGGCAATATCCTGAATAAAGTCGGTGTTAACGACAGGGCAAATACGAAGTCAATTTGAGGCGGTTCGCGATCAACCTGTCAGCAAGCCAAATGTCAAGTAAATCAATAATCCAGTAAGGTGCAAAGCAAGGCCAAAAAACCACTAAATCGGGACGTCGTTCTGGAGTTAATCCTAAGCAAAAAAAACTTCGTCAAATGAACGAATTGATCTAAATGGGTGAACGTTGGAAATCGACGCGTTCTCTGAACGGATACTGAGAATGCACTGTAGGCCGACCTCAGCTGCGGCCTCAAGTTCTTCAACAATATCGCTTATAAAAACGATTTCTTGGGGGGGCAATCCGAAGTCCTTCGTGATATACGCGTAGCTCTGCGTTTCGCGTTTGGCGCCGATATTGGTGTCGTAGTGAGCAGTAAATAGGTCGAGTAGGTTTCCGGCGGACGTGTGTCCGAAAAATAGTTTTTGAGCTGTCACGCTGCCGGAAGAATAGATGCGCAGATCCAGGCCCTGTGCTCGCCACTTTCGCAAACAGCCGGGAACTTCGTCATATACATGGGCAATCAATTCGCCGGAATGAAAACCGCTTTCCCAAATCATTCCTTGCAGTTGCTTTAGGCCCGTAGTTTTCGCATCACGATCCATTAGGAAATTGACGGCAGAAACAACCGAGTTTCCAGGCCATGTATCGCTCCACCCCAAACTAGTCGCTTCGCGACAGATTTCATGAGTTGTTTCCATAATGGTCGTATTCGATTCGTTTTGCTCCAAGAAGGCAGCAAGATTGCGGCGCGCAAATGGAAACATCTCGTCAGCAACGAAACGAATTGAAGACGTCGTGCCTTCGATATCCAAAAGGACTCCGCGGGCGTTAGGAGCAGATGTAGATGCTGACATACTAGTTGTCGATTACCGAGCGAAACGCTACGCCTTCAGCCTTAGTCATATAGCTTGGCCCCCAACATACTGGCGCATATTTTGAATCAACGCCGTTTTCGATGTAATGTGGAGTCCAGCCCGACATATCCTCAAACAACCGGATGCATCGAATCGTGCGATTGTCGCACAGATTAAACCAATGTTGAGTTCCGCGTGGGACGTTTACCAAATCTCCAGATTCCACCGTGATAGCAAACACTGGGCCGTTCTCGGGATTGATATGAAACACGCCGCTGCCATAAACGGTAAATCGTATTTCGTCTTCGCTATGAGTATGTTCTTTGTTGAACTTGTTGAGCATCGTGTCCAAGTTGGGGGTTGTTGGTTTGACGTTAATCACGTCGGCGGTAACAAATCCGCCTTCGGCCTTGAGGCGATTGATTTCTGGCTCATAAGCCGACAAAATTTCTTCGTCAGTTGCTTCAGGGCCAATGCGTCCCTCGACATCCCATTTTTCATACCAAATACCGAAGGGCTTCAGAAATTCACGCATCTCTTCAACGTCTGAAATATCCCGGTTCTGATCGGGGACCTGGATTCGCGCCATCGTCATGCTCCAAAAAAGTTCTTATCCTATCGCCAACTACAGTATTATCGACAATATTATCAGCGTGGCAACGTCACCCAAGGTTTTTTGGTTACTTTATTTTAGATCGTCCACAGATGAATCATTTAGACGCCTCTTCCTTGGGATTTATGGAGACCGTGTTCGAGCATCTTGCTGACGTTGTCTTCTGTGTGAAGGATAAAGAGGGCGTCTATTTGGCGGTCAACACCGCCTTTGTTGTCCGCGCCGGAGCGCCATCGAAAGCTGAGATGATTGGGCGGAAAGCCTCCGATTTTTTTACCGGTGAGTTGGCTGATGTCTATGATGCGCAAGATCGCGATGTGTTTGTACGAGGGCTTACGGTCGTCAATCAGTTGGAGCAAATCACCAATGCTGATGGCGGTGTTGGCTGGTATCTGGCCAGCAAATTTCCATTGCACGATTCGAACGGTACGGTCGTCGGATTGGTTGGTATTTCTCAAGACCTACACACTCCGAACGACAGCGAATTGGAGCTTTCGAATTTGACTCAAGGCGTTGAGTTCATCCGGCAAAATTTAGAACAGCCGTTGCGCGTCGAACAGGTTGCAGATCTTTTGAAACTCTCGGTCGAGCAACTAGACCGTCGCATGAAAAAGGTATTTCGGCTCTCGACCAAGAAATACATTATGAAAGCTCGGTTGGAGTTGGCGGCAGAGCTATTGAGCAGCTCGCAATGCTCACTTGCGGACATTGCTTCGCGATGTGGCTTCACCGACCAAAGTGCGTTCACCCGCCAGTTCAAGGCGACATTTCTAACCACCCCTGCAGCCTTTCGTAACCAGCATCGCTAGAGCAGCCTTGAAACGTTCGCTGCGGCCAAACAAATCGTTGGCTCTTGTCAATTTTGAGCTTGCCAAACATCGTTATTATTCAAGAGCTTTTTTGCGATTTCGGCAAGAATGGAGCCAACCATTTTTGTGCCACTATTCTTGACGAGAACTTTCGATGCAGGTCTTTGATAAAGAAGCGACCAGTCCGGCGGCATTGCCTGCCGATCTTCCTCAAAAAGCAGTCCAACTTGCGGCTGAGTTGTTGCGTGCCTCACGGAAACGGGAAACATCCCAGGAGCGGGCTCGGTCGGCACAAATGGCCCGGATGATGGGCGACGAGAACGGAAAGAAATTCACGATCGTGATGGCCGATCAGGTCCTTAAGATTGCCAAACCGCGTCTCGCCGCGCAACGCCTTGCTTCATTAGTCCGGCAATATGGAATACCCCAATACTTATCGGTGGCAAATCGATTGGCATTGTGGGCCGGAACAAAAGCCGCCGGCATAATGCCTGGCGTTGTGATGCCTCAAATCACAAGCCAAGTCAAACGCGAGTCTGCGCACGTGATTGTTTCTGCGGAACCCAAAAAATTTGCGGACTATGTGCGTGATCGCAAGGCAGAAAACATTCGCATCAACTTCAATCAATTGGGCGAAGCGGTCTTGGGGGATCACGAGGCCGAGCGGCGCCACAATGCTTACCTGAAGCGTCTGGCCAGTTCGGATATCGTCTACGTTTCCGTTAAACTCTCCTCGGTCGTTTCGCAAATCAGTTTGACTGGTTATCGGCAAACGATTGAGACCATAAAGCCAAAGCTTCGTGAACTTTACCGGGCAGCGATCAAGCATGGGGTTGGGCGTCCGAAATTTGTAAATTTGGACATGGAAGAATATCGTGATCTGCATTTGACAGTCGACGTCTTTTGCGAGGTGCTCGATGAGCCCGAATTCGAGAAACTGGAAGCGGGAATCGTGTTGCAAGCCTATCTACCAGATTCCTACGCGGTGCAGCAGATCCTGACGGAATGGGCGCATCGCAGGCACCAACGCACAGGCGCAGGAATAAAGATTCGATTGGTCAAAGGTGCGAACCTTGCGATGGAGCAAGTTGAAGCAAGTTTGCGTGGTTGGCCACAAGCTCCCTATTTCTCAAAGCCGGAAGTTGATGCCAATTACAAGCGGATGTTGGAGTTTGGTTCGCGACCTGAACACGCGTGCGTTGTTCGCCTTGGCATAGCTAGTCACAATCTATTCGATATCGCTTTTGCATTGCTCGTTCGAGAACACCGAGGTGTGGAAGATCGAATCGAATTCGAAATGTTGGAGGGAATGGCCAATGCCCAGGCGAAAGAGGTACGCGACCGCACTGGAGGACTTGTGATTTACACACCTGCTGTTCCCGACGAAGAGTTTGAGTCGGCGGTTGCTTATCTTGTGCGACGACTGGATGAGAACACCGCACCGGGCAGTTTTTTAGGAGCCTTATTTGCATTGGAAGAGGGATCGCCGGACTGGAACTTGCAACGTGATGCGTTTTTGCATGCCTGTGTTCTCTCGCAGGACCAATCGCTTTCGACGACTTCCAATCGTCCGCAATCGCGCGCGGTTGATGCAGTTCCTAGCGCTCAATTTCAAGGTGTCTTTGTTAACGAACCGGATACCGATTTTTCGTTGTCGCAAAATCGTGAATGGGCGACCAAGATTGTAGAAGCGTGGCGTGATAAGGCCTTGGACCCGATACCGCTCGAGCTCGCTGGACGTCGCATCGAAAAGGCTACGACGGGAAAGGGCAAAGACCCATCGCGCCATAGCAAAGTTGTTTATGAATATTGCGAGGGCGATTCCAATGACGTTGAAACGGCGTTGGCAGCCGCTGTTGCCGCTCAGCCGGCTTGGGAGGCAGCGGGCGCGAAACATCGTAGCCAACTCCTGATACGCGTCGGTGAAGTTTTCGCCGAGCAACGCGGCGAAACAATCGGTTGCATGATGATGGATGCAGGCAAGGCTATTGTGGAGGGCGATGTCGAAGTCTCCGAGGCAATTGATTTTGCGACCTACTATGCCCGCTCGCTCGATAATGAAGCATTTTTTGATGGAACGCAAATGAAGGCGAGTGGTGTTGTGGTTGTAACGCCACCGTGGAATTTTCCTTACGCGATTCCGGCAGGTGGATGCCTCGCGGCCTTGATGGCGGGTAACACCGTTATCCTTAAGCCCTCGCGTGAATCGGTGATGACCGCTTACTTATTGGCGAAACAGATGTGGGAAGCTGGCATTCCTCGCAATGTCTTGCAGTTTTTGCCGATTGGCGACCGAGAGGCGGGCAAGAAGCTGGTTAGCGATCCGCGAACAGCCGCTGTGATTCTGACTGGCAGCTATGACACAGCAAAGAACTTTCTTTCTTGGCGTCCCGATTTGCCATTGTTTGCCGAGACGAGTGGCAAGAACAGTATGATTATCACAGCCAATGCGGATTTGGATTTGGCGATCAAGGACTTGGTGCGCGGTGCGTTTGGGCATTCGGGGCAAAAGTGTTCGGCGACAAGTCTGGCGCTGGTTGAACGAAGCGTTTATGAAAGCGAGAAGTTTCGCCATCAATTGCTTGATGCGGCTAAAAGTTTGTTGGCTGGGCCGTCTTGGGACCCAAGTGCGACGTCGACGCCTGTAATTCGTCCGCCGGACGAAGCCCTACGCCGTGGTTTGACGACCCTCGAAAGCGGCGAGAGCTGGTTACTGGAGCCCAAGAAACTGGACGACAACGATTGCATGTGGACCCCCGGAATCAAGCTGGGTGTTAAACCCGGCAGTTGGTACCACACAACCGAGTGTTTTGGACCAGTGCTCGGGATTATCTGCGTTGAGAATTTTGACCAAGCATTGAAGATACAAAACAGTAACGAGTTC
>JAHEAM010000420.1 GCA_024642765.1 Planctomycetaceae bacterium | reverse complement strand
CTTTAAGCCCTGCCGACATGGGCACAGCGATGGCACGGGTCATCGCCAACCACCGTAAATAGTCGTGAAAGCTTCGACACGGGTCCCGCTATTCTCGGGACTTAGCATTCTCAAGGCTAAGCGATCTTAGCTCTTTTGGCTGAGAACCGCATTGAACGCCGCAGCTACATAGCCCCGCCTCTCCTCAGGCGGGCACACCCCCGCAAACTTTATCTAGTCGTTACCACCAAACGCTCAGGTGGTATCTTTTGCGGGTAATCGGGTGCAGTCGCTCAGCGATCGCCCTACGATTCCGATAATCGTTACTATCGGACCCACTCCATTTCGCTTGAAACGATGGCTTGGTCCGCGCGCCATCACAATTCAATTTGAGCCCTCGCATGACCGCCAATTCAAATTCTAGTACCGACACTGCAACCCAATTTAGTCGCCGTTCACTACTGGGTGGGGCCGTTGCCGCTTCGGGGCTCACGCTACTGACAGCTAAGAAATCCGCCCGCGGCGACGATCTTTCGTTGCCAATTCTCAATCGCACGCGTCCCTGCTGTTCGCCGCTCAACTCGATGGCCGCGAATGATTATCGAAACAGCTTGAGTCGATTTGGTGGTCGCCTGAGTAACCCAATCCGTGAACTTTTCCTACAGGCCCAGCGGCCCGATGACTTGCATTACAGTGTGATTGTGATTGGCTCTGGTTATGGTGCCTCGATTTGCGCCGCCAGAATATCGCAAGCGATGAACCCTAACCACCGCCTCGCGATCATTGAGCGAGGGCGCGAGTGGATGCCAGGTTCCTTCCCCGATACCTTTTACAACGTATCGAAGGCCACGCGTCAACAAATGACCGGACCAGGCAAGGGCCAAGTAATTAACCCACTCGGCCTCTTCAACCTGTCCTTTAACGACGAAGTCAACGTGTTAAGCGGCAGTGCGCTCGGAGGAACCTCGCTGATCAACGCTAACGTGGCGTTGCGACCGCACCCCGAAACGTTTCATTGCGGTTGGCCCACAGCGATCAACGACATTGGCACGTTGACGCCTTACTACGATCAAGCGGCACGGCAGTTGAGCCTATCACGAACACCGATTGACAGTGTGGCGAAAGTCCAAAAGCGTCGTTTCACCGCCGAAGCGCTCAGCGCAAATCCCGATGTCTACGATCGCTCGCCCGTTGCCGTCATGTACGATCACCGCTACCTCGACGAGCAAATGCGCAATCAGCACGGCATGTTGCAACGACCGTGCACTCAATGCGGTAATTGCATTACAGGCTGCAACGTTGGAGCAAAGAACACGCTTGTTTACAATTACTTGCCCGTCGCCAAATGGAATGGCACCGATATGTTCACGCAAGTCCAAGTTGAGCGCATCGAACGGCAACCGGGCTTCTATCGATTGCATCTAACCTATGTCGATGATTCGGAAGGCAAAATCACACGACACCCCTTGGTGATCAATTCACGGGTTGTAATCCTCGGCGCTGGAAGCATGGGAAGCACGGAAATCCTAATGCAATCACAAACCGATGCGTTCTCCTTTTCACCGGCTCTCGGTTGCCGCTGGAGTGCAAATGGGGATACCATCGGCTTTGTCACTAAAACGCCTGATTCGACAAACATTGGCGGGTTCAACACGTGCGATCCGAAGCTAGGCCCCGTCGGTTCGACCGTTCAAGCTACCTTGAACTTTTATGATCAACCAGGAATCGAAAATAAATACATCGTTCAAGAAGCTGCAATTCCGCGCGGAGTTTCTAATATCTTTTCTCTGCTGTTGCGCGACAAGGATCTTGATCACTCGATGGTTATGCTCGGAATGGGTCATGACGAGGCAAGAGGTCAGTTTCGTTGGAAGGATGGACGATACCAAATTTCCTGGCCTGGTCTTAAGGAAAGTTCGTATCGAAAAATGATGTTCCAGCAGTTCGAACAAATCGGAGCGATCGAAGGCAAACGCTACAAACGCCTGAAGGCATTCGGCGACAACTTGGTAACGGTTCACCCGCTCGGCGGATGCGCGATGGCGGATACTCCGGATTGTGGAGTCGTCAATCATCTGGGCCAAGTCTTCGATGGGCGATTGGGGGGCTACGCAGATGGCTATGGCCAAGCCGCTGTACACCGCGGCTTATACGTCGCCGACGGTTCAGTGATTCCCACAGCATTGGGAGTCAATCCCTACCTCACGATTTGTGCCGTTACCGAACGCATCGCGACGCATTTAATTCATGACCCAAATTTCGCAGACCTGTTTGCTGCCGGTTAATTGCTAGCAATTTTGCTTGATTGATTCCACTGCGATAACGATTTGCAGTAAATCGTCGGGCATTCCTTTGCCAATTTGCCTTGCTGGCTTATCAAGAGCCTTCTATACTCCGCCGCCGCTCAAATTGCGCTCGCAGAATAATGCTGTCGAGCGATTAATCGTTCTATAGAGAAAACGATGAGCGCGTAGTTACAGGCATGTATTCATACATCGACTTAGAGACCTTAAGAACTTGATTTTTTCGGCGCGGCCAAAACGAAACATGCCGAAACCGAGATGCAGTCGCGTCTTGGGTGTTTTTTGCTGCGCGACGGCGTGGAGTCTGGTGATCGCATTAGGTTTTCTGGCACAAGCAGCGTGGTGCGCGAAGACTTGTATTGGCCAAGAAGTCACCTTTACGCTTCCAGCCGAGTCACACCCAATTCTTTTGCACGGGGACGCCACCGAAAGCTGGCTGCAAGGTGCTTACGAAGTCCTCTACTTGCGTGGCAACGCCAGGATCCAACAAGACTGGTTGAGCGTTGAAAGCGAGAACGCAATTGTCCTCAAAGAAATCAATCGTGACGAGGACGGAAGGCAAAAGCTGATCGTTTATGCGGAAAAGAATGTTGTGGTCAATCTTGCGAACAAGCTCAGCGTTGACCCCAACGCACCCAACCGACTAGTCGATGAAACCTGGCTGGGGCGTTTGTTTACAGCCAATGAAGTTCGTATGCCGGAGTCGATTTCTCCTAGGATCGAGGCGGTGCCTCCGATTTTTGTGCGAGCGCAACAAGCTCTGCAGGCCGACAGTTCTTCGGGTGTCGCTCAAGTCCAATATCAAACACCAGGCCCAGCCAGCCAAACCCTGATTTCGCCACTCACCGGCGAAGTTCAAACGATTGCACCGCCACCGCTCGAAAGTTACAACGTCCAACTGCCAACTCTTTCGCAGGACGCTCCGCCCGATCAACCATTATCGATGCCGCAAACGGGTAACGTTCGGCGTTCCAACGAATCGTTGATTGATTTCGCGGCGCGGGATTCACTCGTTGCCCTCAATCTTCGACGTGAAACAAACCCCAACAACCCTAATGAAACCATCTACATGTATACGGGTGGTGTTCGAGTCTCGATCGACAGCCCCGAAATTACACAAGCAACGGCGCTGCGTGATGATGGTGGCAAAACGCTTGTGATTTTGGCCGACAATGTCGTTGCCTGGGAAACCACACAACCAAACGGTCAGACGCGATGGGAGTTGTATCTCGAGGGTAATATTGTTTTCGCCAAAGGCTCGCGTGTGATTTACTCGGACCAAATGTACTACGATACTTCGAACAATCACGGCACCATTTTGAACGCCGATATGTTGACGCCCGTCAGCAAATACAACGGCCTGGTGAGGCTAAAAGCGAAAGTGATTGAACAGGTGGACGAGAATAATTTGCAGGCCATTGGGGCTGCATTTACATCGAGTCGCATGGGCGTCCCCCGTTATTGGCTACAATCTGATCGCATCGAACTCAACCGGCGACCAACGACGCAACTGGATGCAACGACCGGGCGACCCGTATTCAATTCCCTAACCGGGGAAATGGAGACGTCCGACGAATACTTTGTCGAGAGCTCGGGCAATT
>JAHEAM010000419.1 GCA_024642765.1 Planctomycetaceae bacterium | reverse complement strand
ACGATCGTGCCAAACGTTGACTTGATTATCAATGGCAATGTTCACGCTCGCAAAGAACGGTATGGCTCAAAGATTTCTTTGTGCGGTCCAAGGTTTTTGCCATTGCGCCTTGAATTGATTCGAAAGTCGCCAGTTCCTTCCGTTGAGCCATTTGTTCGGGCAAAAGTACTCGTTAGCGTTGGTGGCAGTCAACAACCTGCATTGATTGCAGGAATTCTGAATTCCGTTCGAGAGTGTTTCGTGAGTCGCCAGTTAGGTTGTGAAATCAGATTGTTGCTTGGCAATTCGTCGATTGAAAATTTGGACGTTGATTTCGAAGGCATGCGAGCTGACGACATTGATCTCGTTGCATTGGCCCCCACCGTTCAACTTCTCAATGAGTATCAGCACGCCGACATCGCGATCGCGGCTGCTGGCTCGACGGTCTACGAGCTGTTGCATCATGGGGTGCCATGCGTGGCGTTCGTTTTAGCCGAAAATCAAATGCCGAGTGCCAATTACTTGAAGGAAAGAGACTACCTTATGCTGGCATTGTCGCCCGTGGAGGATGGTGGCAAATCACTGATTGAATCGATCGAAGGTCTCTTGGACTCTGCAGAGCAACGGGCCAACTTTAGAGAACGTGGATTGGAATTGGTCGATGGCCATGGCGCAGAGCGGGTGGCTCACCGGATGGGAATCGAACCCCTTGCGCTACAGCCAGTAACATTGAACGATGCTCGGCCGCTATTTGAATTGAGAAACGATTCGAGTGTTCGCGAGAATTCGTTGGTGGGTGATGCGCTAGGCTGGCCCGATCATATCAAATGGCTACGACAAAAGGTTACTGATCCAAGTTGTCGATTTTGGAAGATCGTTTCCGTAAATCGTCTTGCCGGCGAGTTCATTTTTTGGGGGCAGGTGAGATTCGACTTGAATGCGGGCCTTACGACGGCGGTCATAAGTATTTCGTTGCAGCCCGAATGTCGTGGTCTGGGTGTCGCCAAGGCTGCAATTGAATGCGGTATCGAAAGGATTTCGGCTGAAATCTCCACTTTGCAAAGTATCTTAGCCGAAATACGGCTAGGTAATACTGCTTCAATTCAGGCTTTCGAGCAATGTGGCTTCGAGAAACTGGCGCATTCAAATAATGAGAGTGGCGAATCAGTCGCGTCTTGGAGTCGTCAAGTTTCACGAAATAGATAGCAATAAAGTCCCCAATTCTTAAAGACCTATTGCTCTCAAAAGGCAGTATTGGTTTTAATCAAGTGGTAATCGGAGATTTTTCGGTTGCTACGAAAAAAGTGCTTTGCCAGAAAGGTCTCCATTTTTGATGACTAAATCCATGATGATACAACGCCGCCGAATCGGGCCTGGTGAGCCCATCTACATCATTGCTGAGATTTCGGCCAATCATGGTCATAGCTTCGAACGAGCGGTCGATTTGATTCGTGCTGCCAAGGCTTGCGGGGCAGACGCTGTAAAGCTTCAGACGTATCGACCTGAAAGCATAACTATTGATTGCCGAAATGAGTATTTTGAAATTTCTCAAGGCACAGTTTGGGACGGCCAAGTCTTGTACGATTTGTATCAAGCTGCATTTACGCCTTGGGAGTGGCAGCCGAAACTTAAAGAAATTGCAGACGAATTATCATTAACTCTTTTTTCGTCGCCCTTTGATTTCGAAGCAGTCGATTTTTTGGAGGCGATGAACGTGCCTGCCTACAAGATTGCTTCGTTTGAACTCATTGATACACCATTGCTGCAGAAAGTTGCATCGATGCGTCGCCCTGTTATTTTGTCGACGGGTATGGCTTCGCATGGCGAGATTCAACATGCCTTGCGAACCTTGAACTCAAGTGGCGCCGAAGAAGTTGCATTGTTAAAATGCACCAGTGCCTATCCCGCGAGCCCTGAATCGATGAATTTGAAAACGATGGTCGATATGGGACGCCGTTTTGATGTTCCTGTCGGACTTTCAGATCATTCCATGGGCATTGAGGCTCCCGTCGCTGCGGCAGCGATGGGTGCATCAATTATCGAAAAACACATTTGTTTAAAACGCGCTGATGGCGGGCCGGATAGTCAGTTTTCATTGGAGCCGGATGAGTTCCGCGCGATGGTTGATGCGGTACGCACTACCGAAAAAATCCTGGGTACGGTTCACTACGGTGCTTGCGATGCGGATCGCCGCAATCGCTCCTTTCGGCGTTCGTTATTTGTTGTCGCTGATGTCGAGGCAGGAGAAACGTTTACTGAGGCGAACGTACGTTCGATTCGCCCTGGTCACGGGCTTGAACCGCTACATTATCCTGCAATTTTAGGCAAAATTGCCAGCGAGCCAATCAAACGCGGGACTCCGCTTGCCTGGAAACATGTTTCGTAGCAATCGCCTGACAGACCTCGATGTGTCGGATGTTATTCGATTGGCATTGCGTTTTACAAATCTCAAAGACCTCTGGATGGTATCCGATCTGAATTAGCTTACGTTCCCAATAGCATTTGCAAATTGCGCTGCAAAATAGGTAATGATCACGTCTGCTCCTGCGCGTCGAATGGCTAGAAGGGACTCTTCAATGGCGCGTGCTTCGTTCAAAACGCCAGCTTCCGCAGCGGCGCGAATCATTGCGTACTCTCCGCTCACTTGGTAAGCAGCAAGCGGTCGATTTGGGATCGCATTTTTGATGTCGCGAATGATATCGAGATAGGGACCGGCCGGTTTTACCATCAACATATCGGCACCCTGTTGATCGTCTAAGACGCTTTCTCGGATCGCTTGTTGTCGATTGCCAGGCTCAAGTTGATACGTGCGGCGGTCGCCAAACGCTGGAGCGGATTTAGCCGTGTCGCGAAAGGGTTCGTAAAAACAAGATGCAAATTTGGTCGAATAGGACATGATACCTGTTTCTGTCAGGTTCTGGTCATCAAGTGCCGAGCGAATCGCCGACACCATTCCATCTTGCATCGCACTCGGTGCCACTAAATCTACTCCAGCGCGAGCATGTTCAACGGCCATTTGCGCAAGACGTTCAAGTGTCAATGCAATATCAAACCTTCCCGTTTCATCCAGTACACCACAATGGCCATGCGTTGCGTAACTACAAAGGCAAACGTCTGACATCACTAGCAGTTTTGGATGCCGCGCCTTTATGGTTGCAATTGCATCGCCAAGAAAATGATTGTTTTCGATAGCGCCAATGCCTTGTTCCGTTTTATGGTCGGGTACACCAAACAGCAGGATCGATTGGACGCCGGCATCAACCACTCCTTGAAGAGGCGTGAGAAGATCGCCGATCGCGAAATTCGTGAAAGCCTCCCAACGCCCCCTTTTCGTTTCCGATTCGGACACAAAGAATGGCATCACCAATTGTGCTGGTGCGATACGTGTTTCTTGAACCAAATGTCTGATCGCCGGCGATTGACGCAGACGTTGTAGCGAACGCTTCTGACAAGCCGGGGCAGCGGTATCAAACATAGTATTTGTCTGCATGGTTACTATCGAGTTGGAATTGGTTCTAGACTGCCATCGCACGGCGAACTTGTCTGTCGGTTCAATTCATTTACAAGCAATTTGGAAATTGCATCGGTCGTTGACTCGCTCGCTATCAGTGTATGTTGAAATCCAAGCGATTTAGCTTTCTGCTCCGTTGCCGAACCGATGCATGCCGCAATGGGTTGGATTACTAATCCTTGTTGTACCCAATATTCGACTGCCGATGAACTGCAAAACACGACTGCGTCGAGTGGACGAAGTGCTGTGTCGAGATGCTGCAGGTCGGCTTGCAACGGAATATTGTCGTAAATGGCTACGCGATCGACGCCCCAACCCATCGCCGTCAATTGTTCGGAAAGTGTTGGCGCTGCAATCGCCGAGCAGGCGTGTAGGATTTTTCCTTGTATTGGCATCTTT
>JAHEAM010000030.1 GCA_024642765.1 Planctomycetaceae bacterium | reverse complement strand
CCTTTTCATTGACATAGCCAACGCTGCCAAAGATCATCGAGTGATCATTCAGTTTACGAAAACCCATGTTCGTTGGTGCGCTTGGATCGGTTGGCATGTAAAGCTTGGTTTCATCATCCAAAACCACGCCGTCGTTTTCAGTCAACGAGTCAAACATTTTTGCGAATTCTTCGGTGGAATCGAAATCTGCACAAAGGTAGAAATCCATCGGTAGAAGCTGATCGGCACTAGCTGCCATTGCTGCCTCCACGTTTTCGGGCAAACTTGCCGCTCCCCAAACACGAATGACATGTTGGATCGCGCCACTGATCTCAGGTGGAGCCTGGGACGCAGCCGGTCCAGTGAGGTTTTCCATTCCGATTTCCTGAATCAGCTTGCTCTGTTTCAATTTGGCAATGTCAAATTCAAAGCGAATATCGGCTGTGCCTTGAGCTGATTGGCAGAACGCCTGAACTGGTAATATCAAAAACAACAAAATGGCAACCATTGCCACAAAATGCCGCGAGTGCATGAATCTCTCCGAAATTGCAACCGAATTTGTAAAACGAACCGACCGGCATTCTACCAAACTGCGGTGCGAAAATCTTGTGATGTTGCACGTTCGGAAGTGCATTTCATCGGCTGTCTGGGATCATCGCATGGCAATCGTCTTTTTCCAATGTTTCAGGCCGGCGCACGCCTCAGGCCGCATTTCCCAGAAGGCTCACAACTTTCGCCTGAGGCAATTTTTCGCGTGGGCGGTGCAACCTGGAGGCCGGATTTATGCGTTTTCCGCAAGACTCACGCAGCCTTTGGATGCCACGATGATGTGATCGAGAATTCGAATCCCCACAATTTCAGCACATTTCTTTAGTCGCTCCGTGACTTGGTGGTCCTCGCGACTGGGAGTTGGGTCGCCGGATGGGTGGTTATGAAGCAGTAAAATGGCGGATGCCGCGTCACGAATTGCCGCGCGGAAGACTTCACGCGGATGAACCAAGCTGGCATCGAGTGTGCCGACTGTAATTTGGTGGTGACCGATTGGGAAGAGTTTCGTGTCAAGCGTCACGATATGAAATTCTTCCTGATGTCGATCGTGTGCGAGGCGATTGAATTTCTTGCGACAGTATTCGATAGCTGCAGACGTGCTGTCGATTTTTGTTGCATCATCAGTGTCGATGAGCATTGCCTCTGAAATGCGTCGGCCCAATTCAATGCCGGCTTGGATCTGGCAAAACGCGGCGCTCGATACGGCTGAACTTATTGCCTTGAGATCTTCGAGGCTGGTACCTCGCAACTGATGGATTTTGTCTTTGAATTGATTGGCAATTTTTTCGCCAGCGTCGAGAGCGGATTCACCTTTGCGTCCCACTCGAATCAAGATGGCGAGCAATTCAGCCGTACGCAGGTCAGCGACTCCCACGCGTAGCAACCGTTCGCGCGGGCGATCTTCTTCGGGCGACGCCAAGATCTGTTTGCCGATGACTTGTTTGGAAATCCAGAGATGTGGTGAAAATTCCTGATGGCTGGTATGCCAACGAAATCGTTGCTCGCGGCCGTGGTCATCGCAAACCAAATGGCCGTCTTCTGTTAGTTGCCGCAAAACTTGAGAAACGAAGGCGGACGTTTCTTCGCAGACCTCGCGAATTTCTGTTGAGGTAAATTCGCTGCGTTGACAGATGGGTTCCAAGACCTTCTGCAGTCTAACCTTGCGTTTCTCAAGATTGGGTGTCGGCATCGCGTTACCATAGGATTGAATGGTAGGAAGCTGACTATTGTTTTCAATCTGGGAAACGAATCAATCACCCCTTCAGCTTTTTCCTCTAATGGGTCTAGGCTTTTGGGAAACAGATTTAATCCGACGCCGATCCACGCCATCGTTTCCGGGGTCTGCCTTCTGTGGGGCACCTGGCTCCGGACCCGTCCCAGATTCAACTTTCCAAATGGAACGCCGCTACGGCGATGCACAATTTTGTTGTGAATTATCAAACGGAGCAGCCGGACGCAAGTGCGTTCCGGCTGTTGCGTCTTCGTCGTTTGTCGAAGGGCGTTACGGTTGGTCTCAGTTAAATTTGTTTGAGGGTTATTTTTCGAAAGGCAGATCTAGTTCGCCTGACCTATTGGATCACCTGACCCATTGGATTCGTCAAGCTCGTCGGGATTCTGCGGGTCATCTGAAGGAGCTTCGATGGTTCGAACTCCGGTGGCACCGCCAGGCATTTGTTGATTAAAGGGGCCTGCGGATATTGGATTCAAGTCGCGATCATCGACACCCCAGCCGTTGTTTCGGAATCGATCGGCCTTGCCGTTTGCAATACTTTGCAGGCTCGGATCCCAACCTCCTTCGTCCAGAGTTACATTGTAACGGGCAAGTAGTCCGCCCGATGCATAGGTGAAACTCAGCAACGCGCGGTTGTAATCGACGATGGAGCGATAGAAGGCACTTTCAGAAGTTGAAAATCGCTGTTGCGCGTCGAGCAAAAAGAACACTTGGTCCTTGCCCTCTTCAACACGCAGTCTTTTGGGGCCAAGTTCTTCTTGGGCTGCAATGTACGAATTGTATGAAGTTCGAATGTTTGCCATGGCCCTATCGACTTCTGCATAGGCTGCTGCGAGATCATGCAAGACCTGACGTTGTTGCTCTCGATAAACTGCTCGCTCGCGTGATAGTCGCAGCTCTGCATTGCGAACAGCCAAGAATGCCTGACGATTACCGACTGGACCTTGCATGTCTAGACCCAATTGCCAGTCATCCAATTTGCCCGTAAACAAATCCGCAACTGCACTACCCTCCGGTCGTGAACGACTGCCAAACAAATTATCGCCGAAGCCTCGGAAGCCATATAAACCAACCAAGTCCAATCTCCATTGGTTAAGTTGTTTGGCTGCGCAAAGTTCCAGTTCGCGTTGTCGTATACTCCATTTTTGGCGACGCAACTCAACGCGTGTCGCCATTGCTTGTTCTTGCGAGGCATTCCAATCAAACATGATCGGAGCAACTGCTGGTTCAGAAGCTGGGCGAATCATACGTCCATCGTTGACACTCAATCCTAGCAGGCGGCGCAAGTTGCGTTCTGAGCCAAGTACACCGAGTTGGCCTGTTGTCGTTCCTGAGAGAGCGTTTTGAACTTGGAACTCAAACGAGTAATATTGTTGGCGAGCTTGGGCTTCTTCGTCGGGTCGACCAAGGCCCTTCTCGTATCGGATTTGGCGATTTTCCCAAATTCCCCTCGAGGATTCGCGGGCAGCCATTTTGGTGTCCAAGTCGCGATAGGCGAAATACAATTCCCAGTAATTCAACTCGACATCACGCACGAGGTCGCGAACAGCGGCTTCGAAATCAGCCAACGATTGATCGCTGCGAATGCGGGCAATCAAAACACCGTTGTATTGTCCCGAGACGGCATTGGGTCCGGCGATTCGATTGACCATGGCGCCATTGCCACGCATCAACGGGTGACGCACTTCGAATTGATTGACCGTGTTGTAAACACTATTGAAACGAAACGAACTTGGAACACCAGGCTGAAGATGATTGTTCGTGTAATCGGTAATGTTTCGAGCGGCGAATCGAGTACCAGAAACCGTTTGTTTGGAGATTTCCGTTTGGAAGTTTGCGGTGTCTTGACGTGACGCTGAAAACAGCTGCTGGAATGTATTGTTGAATTTTCGTTCATTGTGGTTGAAGAATAACGACGTCGCAACTTGAGCATCGAACGCTGATAGAGCCGCTTCAACGCTGGCATTCGGATTGGTTTCTACGATCGCTTGTTCATAGGTCGTCGCGGTGGCTTGCGGTGAACTGACAACGACGCCGCCCAATCGCTGAAGGATTTTGTTGTTGGTCAACGCCATGTTGACGGCTTCTTCCAATGTCAAATCCCAACTCGGCATTTGCTCAAATGTGGACAGCGTCAAAGGCGGACCAGTCAACAAATCGTCATTGTTGTTGCCGATGTCATTTTCGCAAACGTCCGGGTACGAAATTTTTTGAAGTTGGTCCGCACACAGTGGCGCACAAGTCTCGACAGGCGGTTTGGGTTGAAGCCGACAGCCCATAAACGACGCTGCCAATACGGCGGTCAAAGCGATTCGTTTTAGCTTTCGGCTATTTCTACTTAACACGGGCATTTTGGCTTCCCCTGAATGACAGTACCACTGATCCTTTCGCTACAATCGTCGCAAGGCGAAACGGAAATTCAGATTTAAATGTAGGACCCAATCAATTGGAATAATCGGAATCTTTGGGCGTGAGGAAGTTGGTGGTGTTGCTGCAATTGGCGTCAGTTTTTCAAATTAATCACTGTACTGAGGCCTCCAATTGCGATTTGGCCGGGGTAGATCTGAAGGGAATTGTGAAAGCAAAAAACGTTGTACGCTGACGGCTCCGTGTTGCCAAAACAAGGGGGAACCATGGCAGTATTCAAGCGAGTCGCGATCAGGGGTGGGGTAAGATTAAGATATGCCCGATTGGATTCGCAGCTTGATTGTCGCTTACCGCTTACGAAATAACACAAGCGATTGGACCTCTAGGTATCGTAGGCTCGCGTTTCTTAGGCCTCGATTCACGCGGGCACGAAGGCTGTCGGTAACTCATTAACCATTCAAGCACTCGCCCGGTCGAGCATGCAACGGAGCACTCTGGCTACGCGGCCCTAACGATAAACGTGTTTCTGCCAAATGGATGGCGTGGCGTCGCCTGGCCGGCAGTATCCGTATGGCGTATCGCAATCGAAATAGGGGTCCAATTGCATCTTGATCGGCGCCGAAAGCAGTGAGGCACCCCAATGACAAGTCGCTCGATACGTTCCGCGCCATCCACAAGGCACTTGGCCATACCGCTCAGCAGCAACATCTTCGAAGTACAATTTTCGATAATGGATGTTGGGTGCTTCCCATTGATAGAACATCGGTCCAGCACTCACAAGTGTGGACCAATCATCTACGTCCGGCTTGAACAGTTGAAACGAACGGTCCTTAGGGGTTTTCTTGTCAGGCTCGTGTAAATCCAATGAAATGTCTCCGAGTGGACGCATCAACTTGCGGTCCATCAACGATTGCGTTTGCTGTTTTTCGGAGACCTTGTCATCCGCCGCTTCTTGCTTTGTTTCCGCCGGTGCTTCGTCTTGAAACTTTTTGAAAGTATCTATTTCTTGGGCCCTGTCCTCATATTGCCAGTTGGTTGCCGATGCAGAAGTTGTTCGCGAGGTCGACTCGTGATTCGAGGGGCCACGAAATGCTGGCAACGAAATCAGTGCATTTGGCGCGCGGCGAATCGTTCCTTTGATATTGGCGTCGGATTGAGCGTTGGCCATTGTGGGCAAACCAAGTGTGACGGCGAGCAAGCAAATAGTTGGAATCGTGCGCATTGTATTGGCCTTGAGATATGAACCGATAATTCCGTCTCTTCAGACAATATCGGAGGCCCAGCCCGCATAATACGAAAGAAAAAAAGTAGGCTCCAATCTCATCGCAACCACCAAATCCGCCATAGCCCTGATTGTTTGGCTAACCGTTAAAATTTGACAGCGCGATCGACCCAATTCGACGCGTAAAGCTGAGGCCATATTCGACTGGTGGAAAGAGCTTGATGCCTTTTCCCCGCAAGGATGGAGCGGAATCTCGTTCGTAGATCTCGAACGAGCTGCGATCTGGAAAGCGATAGACCACTTCTACTTTAAGGGGCGAGCCATCCCAAACATAAACGGTCGCATCGATAGCACCGCCGGCAATGACTTCCGCAAGGTGTTCGTTTTCAAGCCACTCGAGCCAACGCTCTCGAACCGCAACGGCGTTCTTTGATGAAAATTCACAAGCAACGGAATAAGCAAACATCAGGATTCTCGTTTTTGTTGTTTGGTTTTCAGAGGTACCCTACGGAACCGCCGTTTACAAGCCGGCAGAAGTGTTCACTAACATTTCAATGGCTTCCTCACCCAGATATTGTTTGAGGCAATCGCATAGTTCTCGGCTAGCGTCGATCTTTATTTTATCGGATTTTAGTTTGACTTCTGTACCGTTGTCGAGTCGCAACAACAATTCAAGCTTGCGATTGCCGGGGTAGCCACGCAGAATTTCGAACACGTCCTTGAGGCCTTTTTCGCCGAATTTTGTTTCGTCGATACTTACACTGAGTCCGTTTGTGAGTGTTTGATCGATTTCATCCAGCGGTACGATTTTCTCGATAACCAAGTTGGCTTCGTCCCCACCGCGACGGTCGACGGTTCCTTGCACGACCAAAATGGCGTCGGCTTGTACCATGTGCCCCTGTTTCACATATTCGGTGGGCCATTGAATACAGCGAATGGCACCGTCGACATCTTCGAGGTCGAACATCACGTAGCGTGTTGGTGCGCCGGCTTCTTTGACTCGTTTGACATTCGAATGTTTAATGGAAGAAACCATACCGCCCAGAACAATTTTTTGACGGTCTTTGAATTTTCCGATATCGGCTGTGGAAAACTGGCAGTATTTCTTGAGTTTGTCGAGGTACTCGGCTAATGGATGACTCGACAGGTAATAGCCCAATACTTCTTTCTCAAAAGTAGCTATTTGTCGAGCGTCCCATTCAGGAACGCTTGGTAACGATTCCGCACGCGGCGTTTCATCGGTCTCAACTTCGTCGCCACCAAATAGACTCAGTTGTCCGGCCCGTTTATCAGCTTGAGCAGACGCTCCCGACTGGATCGCTCGATCCAGTCCCGCAAACAATTGCGAGCGATGACAGCCGAATCCATCCATCGCGCCGGCTTTGATGAGCGTTTCGACTGCTGCGCGGCTACAGGAGCTCGTCTCGACACGTTCGCAAAAATCAAACAGATCGCGAAATGGCCCATGAGCCTCGCGTTCCTTCATGATCGCTTGTGCTGCCGCGCCACCGCAGCCCTTGATGGCCGCCAAAGCAAAATGAATTTTGCCTTTTTTAACGGCGAATTTTTCATCGGATTGATTGATGTCTGGCGGAATGACTTCGATTTGCATTCGCTGGCAATCTTCGATGTGTTCGACGAGGGAGTCCTTGCGAGAAAAATTTCGTCCAGGAATGTCGCCTGTTAAAAGCGCGGCCATGAACTCGACGGGAAAGTTGGCCTTGAGGTAGGCCGTTTGATATGAGACCAACGCGTAGGCCGTCGAGTGGCTTTTGTTAAAGCCGTAGCCCGCGAATTTCAAAATCATATCCCACAAGGATTGCGCGTCGCTTTTCTTTAGCCCTAGAGACACCGAGCCTTCGATAAACTGCTCATGGTTCTCGGCGATGATCTTTTCTTTCTTTTTGGAAATCGCTTTGATGCATGTGTAAGCGGCAGCCAATTGGATTTGTCCGAGGCGATTGAGGATCTGCATCACTTGTTCTTGGTAGACCATCACGCCGTGAGTTTCTGCGGTAATGTCACGCAGCACATCGTGAAGATACTCTGCCTTGCGTCGTCCATTTTTGACTTCGACGTATTGTTGGACCATACCGCCCTCAAGTGGTCCCGGTCGATAAAGTGCGTTTGTCGCGATGATGTCACGGAAGTGATCGGGCTTCATCTTTTGCAACAAGTCGCGAATACCACCACTTTCGAGCTGAAAGATGCCCTTTGTTTCGCCGCGTTGCAAAAGCGCAAATGTTTTTGGATCATCGAGTGGAAACTTTAGTGGATCGACTCGTTCGCCTGTCGTCTGTTCGATGATCTCGACTGCGTTGCTAAGAATCGTCAAGTTGCGGAGGCCCAAAAAATCCATCTTGAGCAGGCCCGCGGCCTCGACATCGGACATTGATCATTGCGTGATCACGTCTTCTTTACCTGAGACTCGACCGAGCGGTACGTACTCGATCAGGGGTTTGTCGCCGATCACGACGGCTGCCGCGTGCGTGCCGATGTTCCGGGCGAGGCCTTCGAGTTTTTTGGCATAGTCGACAATTTCGCGGACTTCGGGGTCGTTTTTGTAAAGCTCGCGAAGCTCTTCCACTTCTTCCATCGCCCCCTTGAGGGTGATGCCTGGTCGCGTGGGGACTAGCGAAGTGATTTGGTTCACGCGGAACAATGGGAAGTTGAGTGCCCGCCCGACATCTTTGATCGCGGCACGCGCCGCCAACGTGTTGAACGTCCCAATCTGCGCGACGTTTTCGTCGCCATATTTTTCTTTGACATAACGAATGACATCGCCGCGACGCTCTTGGCAAAAATCAATGTCGATATCAGGCGCCTCCAAGCGGTTTTCGTCCAAGAAACGTTCGAATAGCAAGCCGTATTTGATTGGGCAAACGTGGCTCAAATAGAGTGCGTAACAAACGATAGCCCCGACTCCGCTGCCCCGCGCAGTAGCCGGAATGCCAACACGCCGCGCGTGATCGACAAAGTCCCAGCAGATCAAGAAATAGTTTGCGAAACCTAATTTGTTGATGACGCTCAATTCACGCTCGAGACGCTGAACGACCACTTCGGCGAGTTCGCCGTTCGGTCGCATCGATTCGTCGTCAGCATAGCGTTCGTTTAGGCCTTGGTAGCAAAGCTCCCGTAGTTTTTGTTCTGGAGATGTCGTGGCTGCGAGTTTAAAAACAGGGAAATGTCGTTTGCCAAGTTCCAGATCGAGCTCAACCGTGTCAGCGATTTCTTGTGAGCGGGCGACTGCGTCTTCGAGGCCTGGGAATTTGGCGTACATTTCTTGGGGTGTCCGCAAGAAATACTGGTTGCCATCCATTTTCATGCGTTTCGTGTCCATGCGGATGTGGCCCGTGTTAATACACAGCATTACATCTTGGACATCCGCGTCCTCGGCATCGACGTAATGGCAATCGCTAGTTGCGATAAGTGGCAAACCTAAGTGATTGGCCAAGTCAACCGAGCCCTCTAACGCGATTCGCTGAATCTCAACGCCGTTGTTCATGATTTCGATAAAGTAACGATTGCCGAACAACTTGTGGAACCAACCCGCGACTTCGCCGGCTGATCGTAAATAATCCTCAGTCCCGCCACTTTTGCCAGAGAGCAGCCGTTGGTTTAGCTCGCTGCTGACGCATCCACTCAGACAAATCAGACCTTCGTTATAGCGTTCGAGGAGTTCTTTATCGATCCGCGGTTTGAAGTAAAAGCCTTCGAGGCTGGCAGCTGAGGCCAGCCGAATGAGGTTTTTGAATCCGGTCTGGTTCTTACACAACAGTGTGAGGTGATAAGTCTGGTCCCGGGCTTCACTGCCGCGCGCAAAACGACTTCCCGATGTGATGTAAGCCTCGTACCCAATGATCGGATTGATCCCAGCGGCTTTGGCTTTCTTGTAGAACTCAAGAGCACCATGCAAGTTGCCGTGATCGGTGATTGCGAGAGCATTCATGCCATGATCGACCGTGCGCTGTACTAGTTTATTGATCGAACTGGCGCCGTCCAACAAGCTGTAGTGACTATGGCAATGCAAGTGAACAAATGGACGTGGGCGTTGAATTATCGGCGTTTCGATATTTGGCGTTTGAATCATCATTTTATGCAAATCGTTATTTTTCTCGGTTTGAGATCTACCCCTAAAACCAAATCAATTGACAGAATCGTAACTTGTTCATTGTAGGGTTCGATTCCAGGAACCCAAACGGCCAGTCTATTGAGTTTTTTTCTTAGGAACAGGGGCAAGAAGCTGCAGTGGAAAATGCAATTTTATTTGCACGGAACAAGTTTGTGACCTAGATATCTAAGTCCACGGAATAGCAAACGAAATGCATCGCAGGTCCGTTTGGGCAAACCATTGAGAATCGTCCAAAAGTAAAGAAACATGTCTAACTGCTCGAAAACTACGCCGAATCAATGCCAACAAGCCGAAAGCAATCCACAAATATTGGAGCTTTTGACAAGTGTTCAGGCGTTGGTTGATGGAAACGTGGCCACAGCCGAGAAGCTGGAAATGCGCCAAGAATTCGAGCGTAATTTGCAATTGCAAATCGATGACCGCTTTAAAAAAATTGAAGGAATGCTCACAAACTGCATTCAATCAGTGACAGCTTGCATCGAAGCGTCTCAAGTGGTGGCAAACAGTCCGGTTGAAATCAAAACGAAAGTAGCATCGTTTGATGATTTTCATGCCGGCGATTCAGGTCTCTCGACGGCGTCCTTCTTGGGGAATTGGCAAAAGCAACGAGACGAAATGTTGAACCAGTTCTCGAAAGCGGAAGCAACATTTGAAAACACTTCCACAGACAAGCAGCCGGCAAAGAAAACGGACATCACTTGTTCCAGCGAAGTAGTTTCTGAAAGTGACCTCAAGGATTTAGGCGCAACCGTCGAAGATGTCAACGAAATTTTATTGCTCAAGGAACAGCTCCAGCAAGCGATGCGGGAAACCGAAATCGAGCTGTCAATTCAACGCGCCAAGATAAGCCAGGAACGGGCAGCACTCGAAGACCGCGAATCCCGGCTCGTTCAACGCGAGCGCGATGTTGAACGTAGAGTCAGCGAAAAGAATGAAAAATCGAAGGGGCGCAACGTTTTTCGGCTGCAGAGTTTCTTGGGCAAAAAAGAAGAGCCAATCGAGGAATAATTCAATTGCCCCGAGTCAATTCTTGTAGTAGCTTTCCTTAGGTGAGTGCCAGTTTTCGGCAGAGCCCTCGCCTTTCGACCGCAAATTCACCTTCTCCCAATCCTTTCGATATGACTCGAATTCGAAGACGCGCGGCTAGAGCTGCGACGACGTTGAGCTTTGTTGGCCTTGAGCAACGCCAGGTGCTGACGACGATCTTTCTTGACGCAAATACATTGACGCTACGAATCGTTGGCGACAACACATCCGAACAGATCGTCGTTGATCTTGTTGATGCGAACACGCTTTCTGCAAGCTCTCAATCAACGGGAACCTTGTATTTTGACCGCAATAGTGTGCAGAAAATTGATGCACGGTTGTACGATGGCGATGACTCTTTCACGAACAATACGGATGTCGCATGCCGCGCCTGGGGTTTCGCGGGCAACGACGTCATGATTGGAGGCAGTTCGGCAGACGTGTTTGACGGAGGGGCGGGCGCTGATCAGCTGAATGGCGAAGCAGGAGACGATACGTTGTTGGGTGGGACTGGCAACGATTTGATGTATGGCGGAGTTGGAAATGACTATTTGTCGGGCGCGAGCGGCGATGACGTAATGTTTGGTGACGATGGGTACGACCGACTGTTCGGCTTTGAAGGCAATGATACGATTCATGGTGGCATGCATGGAGACTATATTCGTGGAGGAACGGGAAATGATGCGCTATTCGGTGACAACGGCGCGGATCGTTTGATTGGTGAGAGCGGTGATGACGTGTTGCGTGGCGGCTTGCACATGGATCGTTTGTATGGTGGTGTCGGCAATGATTCCTTGTTCGGAGGCTACGTAGGCGATGCCGATGTCTTGTTTGGCAATGAAGACGCGGATCGTTTCTTGACGCAAGGTAGTGATATTGCCAAGGATGTGGATGCCGCTGACGCCGAGATTGTCTTTCAGGACTTTACGCGCGCCTGGTCTGATGAGCAAATTGGGATCATGGATGAAGCGTTCCAAAAGCTATTTGACCAAACAGGAAATAACCGCCTGCTGCGTGATTCGCTCGATCCCAATCCGCTGAAGATCGGCTTGTACTCAAATCTCAATGGAGCGGCGGGCCTGAACAGCTTGAGTTGGACAACGAGTTGGGAATGGGTCAATAATGCATGGCAATCGACGATAACCTATGAACGCGAAATCAAAATGTTGGACTGGAATGAAAACATCGCTTGGCAAAACGATTCCTATCGAGATACGATTTTGCACGAAATCGGCCACAACTGGGATAGCGAAGAGGAAATGGCGTCGATTGGCCCAGCAACAGACTCGTTGTGGCAGGAGTTCTTGGACTCGAGTGGTTGGACGGAAACCAATCCCAACGATGCATTCAATTATTCGCAGTCTGCCGATGGACAATGGTGGTATGTGAAGGACGCCCATTTCGCTTGGGACTACGGTCGAACGAATCCACACGAAGACTGGGCGACAACTTGGGCTGCCTATTTTGATGCCAACCTAAGTACTGCAGTCCGAAATAGTTTGGCATCAAAGTTCGCCGTGTTGGATACCCTTTTTGCTAGTGCGTAGACCGCCTCTTTCGTTAACCGTTCGGGAATTGTTTGCAGTATTCGTAGAGTGCCATCGTTGTGGCAGTGGCTACATTGTAGCTATAGGGCATTCCATAAACTGGAATTTCGACTACTTCATCGAGCAGTGGCATGATCGAAGCATCGATGCCAATTCTTTCGTGACCAACCACCAACACCATTTTTCGTGGGAAACAAAAGTGATGCAGGTCTTTTGAGGTTTTTGTTTGCTCCAATCCAATCAGGCTGAATCCATCGGCCTTGAGTTCTACCAGGCGCTGAGGTAGCGTTCGCCGACGCTCAATGTGAAGTGACTTGGCAGCATCGCGAGCGACTGTCGCATCGATTCGATTGTTGCCACAAGCTATGACATGTTCGATGCCGCAACAACCGGCCAATCGAACAATCCGCGAAAGATTGATCGCACTTTTAAATTGCGGACAAGCCACAATTACTGAGCGCGGTTTATCGAGTGCTGTCGGCGGTCGGTGCCGAACATGATCTGGTGATTCTTCCGACGTCATAGTGTTTTTGAATTTCGATATGCGATCGTGTCATGAATCCAAATGCAAAGTTCATTGCTCGCGAATTTTGGAATTGTAAATAGGCACTCCTCACGCGCGACAAAGCGAACTGCTTGGGAGTCCACACGTAGCGCTATACCAACGCTTCGCTTTCAGGTTGAAGAATTCCGGAAATATCGTGCGATCGGTATTAGGTGAACATACCGGCAATGCGTGTGACGTCCATGAAAATTGCAAACAGCATCAAGCCCAAAATCAAGAATAATCCCAAATAGGAAAGTGCGATTTGAACGCGTTCGGTTACAGGACGTCGCATAATGCCCTCGTAGGTGAGGAACATCAAATGCCCGCCGTCCAGCACGGGAATGGGCAATAAATTGACGATTGCTAAATTCGCGGACAGCATAGTCAAAAACAGCAGCAATCTCGAAGTGCCGTTGTTGGCCTCCATTGTTGCCACAATACCGATCGTGCCGATACCGCCCAAGGTTGTCATGGACATTTGTCCGGTGACCAATTTTCCCAAAAATGTTCCAATCCGTTTCAAATCAGTTTTGACTTGTTTTGCGCCGAGAATGAGAGCATCCCCCCAACTTGCGGAAGTGTACGTTTTCGTTACTTGCGTCATCGAGATGCCGCGAATTCCCAAGAACAAATCTTGCGACCGCACACTTTCAATCTGAACACTCGCGTTTTCTTGGTCATTGCGTTTGAGCGTCAGTTTGTACTTGGTTTCCAGTGGCAATTGACTGGCCAAACCAAGAAACTGTCCGATTTGCACGCCGTCTTTTGATAACTGGAATTCTTTTTTGATTTTGCTAAATCGTTTATTCTTGGCTTCGGACTCCGGCAAGACGACTTCAACATTTGTGACTTCATCACCTGCCAATAAACCGACCTCTGCCGCATGCGATCCCGGTTGAACAAAGGAAATGACGGGTTGCATTTCGATAGCCACTCCCAAACTATCCAATGGAAACGGTCCGTAATCCATCGTCGCAAAAGCAAGCGGAAATACGGGTTCGACTGTAATGTTGACCGGGTCGGTCGAGCCATCGCGGATCACAGAAAGGTCAACGGTTTCCTTGCCCTCGCGTAACATTTTTACGATTCTTTGATCGACGGCTTGAATTTCTTTGATTTCCAAACCGTCAATAGCCGTGATTTTGTCGCCGACTTTTATTCCGGCTCGCGCCGCGGGTGAATCGTCTCGAATCGCAACAATCGGGCTAAAAGAGAATGAAAATTCAACCAAGTTCATTGGGTTTGGCGGAACGGTAATATCGATTTCTTGAGTTGTCGTTTCCATTCCATTGTCTTTGACAGCTCGTCTGACACGGAACTTTGCGTCTTGGTCGAAGATCGTGACAAGAGCTTTCTTCATGTCTGTAAGACGTGAGACGTCGGCACCATTAATGGCGATGATTTCATCGTTTGGCTCGAAGGGAGGTTTGGCGTTTTCTGCAGAATAACCTGGCGAAAAAAGTTCTTTGGGGTCGCCTGTGACTTTGTTAGAGATATCCGGGCTCAAGCCAAGCAAGGGAAATTTTTGGTCGGGCATCAAGGTTCGACTGCCGGTGATCATCATCGTTTTTGACTTGGACTCACCGTAGGGAATAAACTCTACTTCAATCGAGTTGTCTCCGTTCGATTGCAGCGCCACCTCTTGTCCAACGTCGATGAAGGGAGCGTAGCCAACATCAAATCGTTTAGGGCCGATGCGTACAATCGTTGAGCCATCCATATTGGCCTGCCAACCTGGACCGCCGGCCACAGTCGTCCCACAAACGGCGGGTTGATAATTGACGCCCGAACGAAAGGCAATCATCGCCATCAACACGGCAAAGATGATGTTGAAAATAACGCCTGCGGAAATGATGGACATCCGCTGCAAGACACTTTTGGCTTGATAGCTGCGAGGGTCGAGTTTGTCGCGTTCGATCGGCCCGCCAGCTTCGCTTGCCTTTCCGTCCGCCAAAGAACGTTGGTTTTCGGCTTCGATGTTGCTGGGATTGTCGTCTTGCCCCAACATTTTCACGTAGCCGCCGAGTGGCACGACGCCAACTCCATACTCCGTTTCACCCCATTGCCATTTCATCAATGCGCGTGGAATCAAAACGGTGTCGCCGATTTTGACATCAAAGAAATCGAAGCCAATGTAAAACTTCTCGCACTTAACGCCGCACATTTTTGCGACCAGAAAGTGCCCGAGTTCATGAACAAAAACGACAAAACCCAGGCCCAAGACCACTCGGGCGATCGACCAGATCGTCGTCAAGTCGAGCCATGGCGATTCGGCAATTAAGAACAGATCC
>JAHEAM010000418.1 GCA_024642765.1 Planctomycetaceae bacterium | reverse complement strand
CATCATCAAGCTTCTAGAAGGTGCGTCGCAAATGAACGACCTTTTTCGGCTCAAGGACCCGGGCGAGAATCCAGTGCTTGACTACGTTGCCGTCAATCATTTGATGGAAAAAAACCGAAATTGTCATACCAGGATTTTATCCGTATGGTCAAATGCTCTTGAGGCTGCGGGATTGTGGTACGACCAACTTTTGGCCGAGAGTTTGGGCAAGGCCGAAATCGGCGCTTTGCCATTAACTGTAGTGAACACTCGAGACCTACACTCCCGCGCTCAGCAACATCAAGAAGGCCGCCGCGATAAACTTATCAATAATTTGATCGCCCAAAAGTACCGGTCTGACGTAATAATGATCGGCACGACAGGTTGGAACCAAGATGGCTTGGATGACTATGCCAATTTGGGCTTGCCAACCGTAATGCAAGCCGCCATCCAAGGCACAAACGAATCGTACCGCGATGAACAACGCCCAACGACAAACATCTTTATGCCATCAACAAACGAATTTTCTTTGGGCCAATTTTTTCAAATGCTTATGTTAGCTACAGTTCTTGAAGGACGACTGTTGGGCATAAACCCATATGGTCAACCGGGTGTCGAAGGCTACAAAAAACACATGCAACGTTTCCTGAAACAAACGATTACATAAATTACTGTTAAATAAAAACTCTTCATACTTTAGCGGCATGCCACTAGGCAAAATTATTCTGAACGAATTATTTTAAATCAATAATGACCTATTTTACAAATACTCGTCAATTCGTCGTGTTCCTAGTCAGCATGGCATATCTATTGAACGCCTTGCCTGCCTTCTCCCAGCAGTTTCGCTGGGGAATGCAAGAAGGCGACACTTTGGATGTCGTACTAGAACAGTCATCGAACATTTCAACTGAATGCAATACCATCGTCGTCAAATCCGACATCTCGATTTCACTGGAAATGGAATGGAAAATTTTGTCGGGCGACGACGAAAAAATCGAAATCCAACAGACTGTTAATCGCGTCGTGTTGATGATGACGTTGCCTAGAGGCAAAACGACTACCACATTGAACATTGACACGAACGCCGAGGGCAGAGAAACCGGAATTGAAAAGGAAGTTAAGGAAAACCTGAAATCTTTGATCGGCGCTCGAGTCAAAATCAAAATGTCGCGTTTGGGCAAAATCGAAGACGTCGTTGTCAATGAAAAAATCAACGAGGCGATCCGTCGTTCGAACAGTTCGACGCCTTTACAACAATTCCTGACGCCCGAGGGATTGCACGAAGCTTTCTCCCAATCAATGTTCGAATTACCAGAAACTAAAATCGCACCCGGACACAATTGGACGATCGAGCAGGAAGTCGCTGGGCCTTTCGGCGACCAGGGATTATCGCACCGCTACGAGTTCGTCGGCACGAAGAACATAGACGATCGACCTTATGAACATTTCGAATCGAAACTTTCCATAACAACCTTTCAAGAACCCACTGCGAAAACCGATGATGGCGATCCGCCACCAGAATTAAAATTTGTTTCGGGTAAAGGCGAGTTTCTTTTTGATGCCAAATTGGGATACTTCAGCGATTCATCCTCTGAAAGCACCGTTATTACGAAAAAGACATATCGCGAACTTGTCTTTGATACGAAAATTGTCGGCAATTCCAAAATGAAAATTACAAAAAAATAGAGTTCACAAAAAGTAGGGTAGCGTGTCCGAAACTGATCCTGAGATTGTTTATTCGTACTTTGATGTCGCCGAAACAGATGAGATTGAACATGGTAAGGGTAAAGCCTACGATGTCGACGGGCGCATGATTGCGGTATTCAATAATGATGGAATTTTTTACGCGATTGAGGATAGTTGCCCGCACATGGGGGCCTCACTTGCAACCGGCTATATGCACAACTGTGTCGTTTCATGTCCGTGGCATGCCTGGCGTTTTGATGTTCGCAATGGTTCTTGGGTCGACAATCCACGCATCCATATCGATTCGTTTCCTGTGAGAGTTGTCAACTCACGTATTCAAGTTGGAACTCCCATGCCTTCGGCCAACGAACCTGCATTGCCTCATGGCGAATGTAAAGAGGAAACTCACGCCTCCTCGCGACAAGCGTTAACTTTGGCAGACTTTCAAAAATTGATCCACAAGATGTATTACGAAAAAGATGTCGCCCGTGGCGTCGAAGGCACCTTTATGTGGCTGATGGAAGAAGTCGGTGAGTTATCTTCAGCACTTCGCGAACGCGATCGAAAAAATCAACTCGAGGAATTCGCAGACGTATTGGCTTGGCTGTGTACAATCGCAAATGTCTGCGACATCGATTTGACGGAAGCCATCCGCTTGAAATACGGAAGCGGTTGCCCTGGTTGCCACCGATTGGTCTGCGACTGCCCGGACACGGAGAAACCATAATTTGGCGGCACGGAAGAGCCCTCGCACTGGCTCCCTTGGAACAAGAAGTCTCGTTTGGCTGGGCGGTCCCCACAAAATAAGACTCCGTGGGAAAACCGAACACTTCAACCCGTAGTCGCTCTTTTGGCGATGCGGTATGCTGGGGAATTCTTTTCATGTCTTTCGTCTTGAATGCGTTGATGTTTTCCAAACTTTTAGCGTCCCGAAAAGTCGATTTGCCTCGAATGCTATTTGCAGCGGTCGTTTTATTCATTTGGCATGGCTGTCAAATTCTTGGTGGGCCACCGCAAGCCTTCGGCCAAGATGCTGACGCAACCGAATTTAGAGCTGTACATTTTGGCTTTTCTGGCGACGTTCGACTCGGGCATTGGAATCCTATCAGTGTAACGTTCGCAGACGAAGGCTCGGCCGCAAACGTACGCCGTCTCGAGCTCACTTGCCCTGACGGCGACGGTGTACCAGTGACCTATCAGATCGATCCCGTGCTACAAGCAGAGTCGCCCAGAACTCTTCAAGGATGGTTTCGAATCGGTCGCCTTCGAGGCAATCTGCGCATCGCCGCGTTCGACGCCACAGACAAATTGCTTGCGTCCTACGAAACTTCCGTTGGCACCAGCATGAACGAATGGCCGCTGACAATTCATCCATCCACCTCTCGCATTTTGTTGGCGATTGCTGCACCGGGCTCAAAACTACCACGCCTTATTGGAAACACGCCCATCCAATCGTTGGTACCCAATGTTGTTCCGGCGCCGACGCCCATTGAATTGTTGCCCAATAGTTGGCTAGGCTATGACGGAGTCCACACAATTTTTTTGAGTATTGGGTCTCCCGAATTTATCGATCAATTGGGCGATGTTCGACTGCAGGCCGTAATGGAATGGGTCTCGCATGGCGGACATATTGTTGTATTCGCTTCCGCAAATGCAGCCTCTGTATTCGCGGCAAATGGCAAACTTTCCAGCTGGTTTCCAGACGCCCAAGTTGCAACAGAGCAACCCAAATCATTGGCCCGTTTGGAAAGCTACATCAACTCACCAACGCCCCTGCTAACGTCGGCAAATACCAAAGCCACGATTCTCGATGTTCAATCAAAGTCGAGTGTTATGGTTGTCACGCAAGACAACACTGTCATCATTCAACGGAATGCAATCGGCTTCGGACTTGTAACTCTGGTCGGCCTACCTTTGGACCAAGAACCCTTGCTCTCGTGGCAAGCAACGCCTGTACTCTGCGATACCCTTACGAACGTGTCGATCAATTCTCGAGACCGAATCGCGACGCAAACGAATACAAACTCCGGCAACGATGTCGCCGACATATGCAATCAATTACGAGTTCCGCTGGAACGATTCAGCGCTGTTAGTTTCATTCCATTCACAGCGGTTGCTGTTGCGATTGGATTGTTTCTGTTATTGATTGGCCCAGGAGATTATTGGTTCTTAAGGCAGTTTGGGCGGCAAATGCATTGGACTTGGTTCACTTTCCCGTTGATCGCCGCTGGGTTCGCCGGATTTGCCTATTGGTTATAC
>JAHEAM010000417.1 GCA_024642765.1 Planctomycetaceae bacterium | reverse complement strand
CGACACGAAACTTCCCGAATTGAAAACCGATTCGAAACTGCCAAACGTCCGGATGACAATCGACGGCAGTCGAGCGGACATTGAATTCGAACGAATGATCGATGCGGCGACCGCTGCGGTTAGTTTCGGACAAGGCAATCTCACAGGTGTCGCCAAGATCGACGAAGCGATCAAACGGTCCGAGGGCGAAGAGTTCTTTAGTGGCAAGACAACCAGCCAGCTTATCGAATCGATGATCCACGGCGACGCGGAAATGACCGAACTGGTCGAACGCCTGCGAAACGAAATCGTCAGTGACATGGAACTGCCCACGCAACGGGCTCGGCGAGTGAGACGCGGCCGCGACACGGGCGATGAGATTGATGTCGATCGATTCCTTAACCGAATCCCTGAAATGTGGAGCCGGATTGAATCGGACCAAACGCCATCGCGCCGAGTGACGATCACGATCAACGGTGCGGTGAGTTACAAACAAAAACAAGACGAGCTGGGATACCGTGCGGCGGCTGCGATCGCACTGGCCGACAAGCTCACGGAAATGGGAGTCAGTGTCGAAGTCCGATTGATGAAATGTACGACAGAAGGCCCAACGTCGAAGATCCAAAACCTTGTTAGTTCGGTGATCGTCAAACATTCCGATCGTCCCATGAGCATTCGAGATCTGGCGACTGCATGTTGCCTAATCGGAGCGTTCCGGCTTTCGATGATTTACGGATCGGTTCGGTACCTGCCAGGCGAGCCCGAGACGGGACTTGGAGTTCCTACCAAAATTCCAGCAGACCGGTTGTCTGGAGACTTCATCGCCGAACGCGACATCACGGACCGGTCAAAGGCGATCGACTGGGTCCAAGCTTGCATCAAACAATTTTCAAACGCGAACTAAAGGGAAAATACCATGAACAATAACAACGAGAACAACAACAACAACGAGAATTTTTGGAGTGAAGCAGACATCGTATTTCGCTACACACGAAAACAGGCGATGCGAGACGGTGTTCTAGTCGATTGCACCAACGCAGACTTTGGAGACCTTTGCAAACAGCTCGGAATCAAGGTAAATGTGGCCATGACATCGGGAGCCTGGTCCGCAACGGTCGGCGAGCTCGACGAACCATTGCCGGCAGGCCAATCAATCGAGGGTCGCCTTTGGGACGTACTGTATTCCTGGCGATACGCGATCTCAATACAAGGCTCGGAGACCGATCGAGTCTATTTCAAGGTCGCAGTACAAGGCACCGAACGAAAACGAGAAGTTGTAAAACTATGGAGCCTGATCGGCCCTGGCGACGAAGGCGAACCGGTTATCACCATCATGTTGGAAGGAGAAGATTAAAAATGAACGCACCAACAATTCGCGTCGAGGTCAAACAGGACAAAGCGATCAAGTTCCTTTGGCTGAAATACGTCAGGGGCTTCAAGCCAGACGTCCATTGCGCCCGATGCTTGATCGGCCCGTACAGCAAGTTGTTCACGTACGCGCCGGGCTATGTCAAACCACAGACGATCACCGGAGTACTCGATGAACATTCTGCGCCGTGGTTCTACCTGTGCGCAGTGACGAAACGCTGGGAATGGAACGTCCATATTGCGGGGCAGTTTGAACTAGGTTCGACCACGACGCATGATGACGAACGGATAAGCGTCGAGATTGTCAACTTTCGACGATTGCCGATTGACGCCAGCCATTCACCTCCAGCCGAACCCGAATTCGCAACGTGCCGAAACTGGCAATTCGGCTGGCAAGCGATCCCGCCGGCAGTCGCCCATGACCAAGGGAGATTGTTTCAATGAAAATCGAAACGCGATACACATCGATTCCGCGTGAACTTTGGCGCGAGACAATGTATGATTGGGGCCGTCGAGGAATCCGGTCTCGAAACGGTTTTCGGTTCCGTGGTTCCAATGGTCGAATGCGTTGTTACTTTGATCCGACTTGGATGCGAGAATTCACAATCATCCCCGCGCGATCAGGCCACGCCAAACAACTTCGCCAAATCGCTCGCCAAACTCCTGAATGGATCGCGGTAGCGAAACGACGAGGAGCTTTTTGGCCAGTGGCTTACTATTTGGTTCCCAAACAATTCATCGAAGTCGCCGGAATCAGTTTCTGGGCGTCTAAATTCTTGACACGCAGACGAGTCAAACATAAAACGGACTGAATAGGTGTTTCGTGAGTTTATTCATCTAACCGCGTTTTAGGAGTGGCAGACGTTGCTTCAACTTAACCATGTAATCAAGATAATTTTTGGAACGACTATTTCTTGTCTTGTTTTGATTTCACATTCAAGTCACGGAGAAGCCCAAACCGTTCAGCGCTGGGCACGTTTTTGCCCACGAGATTCTCTTGCGATTGCGGTCTTGGCCGATCCTAGAACATTTGCAGAATTTCTAGAGGAATATTCTGAATCTTGGGCGAAATCAGAGGAAGTGACTTCTGCTGACGAAGAATTCTTGAATGCACTACAGTCTACGCAACTGACAAAATCTCTCGATGAACTCATTACTAACTTAGCGAAGCTCGAGAACATTACGCTGGTTCTAAAGGATGAAACCGCGGCAATCGACGTTGCGCTAGTTATTTCTGGGCAGAAGAACGACATCGACGCATTCTTCAAATCGTTGACGTTATATTTTGGCGAAATTCGAAAACTCGAAAGAAGCATTGAGTTTTTGCAGTGGTTAATTGGGGAAACCCTCCCAGATCTAAACTTTGCGCCGGGCAAGCCTGATCTAAACTTTGCACCGGGCAAGGCTGAGTTTAGAGGTGTTTATATTGCCGAAGACAATTTCGTTATAGCAACGAATTCGAACCTTGTTGACGAAATCAAAGGCCTCATCGACAAAACCGCTTTGTCTCCCAAAAGCCTAGCTTCCGATCGAAAATTCCAGCGCGTATTGAGCAATGTCAACTCTAATGATTTATTGGCATTTTCATACATAAATATTGATGAGTTGGCTCGCAATGGCTTTGGCGAATATTCTGAACCCGAACTGAAAGAAAAAGGGATCAAGGAATTTGTGGGCGTAGGAATTGGCGTTTTGTTACAGAACAATGATGTTAGTGGCACGCCTTTTTTTCAAGTTAAAGTTGTTGTTCCTCATACATTACCCGAAAATCTGATAATTGAGCTTCAGAAGACGTACAAACCGGTTTTCAAATGGCCGGATTTCGATTTGCTCGCGGACGAGAAGTCCAAATATGAGCTAGCATATCTTCGTGCTACAAATCGTCTTTGGATTGAATACATGAACAAAGCACGTCAATTTTATTCTAATAAAAGTGATGCCGCAGATTCCAAATGGTTCAATTTGTTGCTTGAGAAAGTTGGCGCTGAAACTTCGCGAGAAAAGTCATTCGCTGGTCACGTCATTAACATTCGAGGTTCGGATAAAGAGAATGGCTCGTTCTTGCCGGTCTGGATTGCGGAACACGTTAGCAAAGAAGATGGCATTAGGTACGTTGAACGTGCTGTTGATTTGTCAAATGAGGGGACGTTATTGACAATGGAACCAACCCAATTGGAGTCTTTTCCTGGTTGGTTCCTCACCGAAGAAAACGCCAAGCGGCAATTCGAGCTCGATTCGGGGAGGCAGGTGGATGAAGGTGAAGAGATTCCAAATCTGGGCTTGATTGTCACAGAGGATTCAATTTGGTTTATTGATAAGAACTTATTCTTGAATTGTTTTCTAGCCAAGAATGAGTTCTCCGAGAATGAGTCAATTGAGACATTATTTCCTGGATATCTCGAAAATATTGCTCCCATCAAACCCGTTGAAATTGAGTTGTTCCTTCAACCAGAAGTGCTTGGCTCCTTGAATCGAATACGGATGCGTTACCTTCAACAAACTGTTTCTCGAAAGCTGGCTTTTGATGTCGCGTTTGGCGTCATATCGACCGAGCAGGCCAATATCAAAGATGAATGGTATCCTGTG